>CAZOAX010000027.1:0-11557 GCA_964577735.1 uncultured bacterium | reverse complement strand
CGATTCAGCCTGCAAATCGTCAACAACTCCAGTCAAACTTGAAATCCCGTAAAGAACCCCATTTTTTTGATAAGTTTTAAAATCTCTATTCAAAAGTTGATAGGGGTTAAGACCTGTGACATCTTTTTTCTTAGCGAGCAGTGTTTGATATAATCCATACCCACCTTTGATGAAATTTAAATCCCGAGGGGTCGTTTTTCGGACATCCTGCCCATTGGCTGTATCCAGCACAATAGGCGCACGAAGAAGCAACCCAAGATCACCCATTTCAGCGATTAAAGTCGCACAAGAACCCACATGCGCGATTATTTTTTCTTCCAGTTTGGGGTATTGAACCTGTTCATCAACATGATGATCGATAATGCGATTGACGAAAGGAATCCATTCCTGCTGGTCCGGCGCAAGCTGATTATGGTCGACAAGAGTCATTAGTGCCTTACCCTCCTTTGCAAGGGTTAGGAAAAATGGAAGAGAGTCTTTGTAGTAAAGCTTTTCAGAATCAATGGAAACCTGTTTTAAGATATACAAGACATCTTTTCGCATCGCCATTTCGGACTTTTCAATATTGATGATCGGAACGGCATTCGGCAAAATCATGCTTAAGGCAATTGCCGAGCAGATCGAATCCATATCCCCAGACTGATTTCCCATCACAAGCTGAATACTCATAAGATCCATAATAAATAAAACCCAATTAAAAATATCTAAGCTTCTGTATGATAAAACTATAAAAATTCAACACAGAGACGCAGAGGCACTGAGACACAGAGAGAAGAACATCTGATTATAGCCCTCTGTGCCTCTGCGTCTCTGTGTCTCTGTGTTGAATTTTTGTTATTAACCACGAGAAATTAGATGAAAGTACTTGCAGCGCAGATTAATACGACGATCGGTGACATTTCCGGAAATGTCCAAAAAATCCTCCTCGCGGTCGAGGCTGCAAAAAAATCCGGCTGTGAAATTGTGATCACGCCAGAGCTTGCTGTCACAGGCTATTCTCCAGAAGACTTTTTACTTCTCCCTGATTTTATTAAAAGAGCCGAAGAAGCTCTACCCACACTTCAGGAAGCATCTAAAGGGATCATCCTTATTGCCGGAACGATTCGACGCAATTATACCAAAGGTGAAAAGCCCCTGTTCAACTCTGCTGCCATTTTTCATAATGGCAAACTGGTCGGTTTCCAAGATAAAATGCTCCTTCCGACCTACGATGTCTTTGCTGAACGGAGATATTTTGAGCCCGGAACAGAGTGCAAGCCATGGCAAATAGGAAAACACAAGCTCGGCATCATGATCTGTGAAGACATTTGGGGCGGTTACACACATAACCCGATTGAAGACTTGAGTGGTGTGGAACTACTGTTAAACCTGTCTTCATCCCCTTTTCATATGGATAAAATCAATGCCCGTATTGGTGTCTGTCAAAAAGCTGCATTAGAATTAAAATGCCCTGTCATTTTATGCAATCAAGTAGGTGGCAACGATAGTTTGATCTTTGATGGACAAAGCACGATGGTCAATAAACTGGGAGAACTTTGTTACATCGCTAAGGCCTTTGTCGAAGATAACGCTGTTATAGAAACAGATTCAAATCCTATCCAGCTAAAAACCAATCCTTTGCAAGATTTAAAAGAGGCTCTAGTCTTAGGCTTGAAGGATTACTTTACAAAACAAGGCTTTAAAAAAGCCTGTATCGGCATTTCAGGAGGCATTGACTCAGCGCTTGTGGCTTGTCTTGCTGTAGAAGCTCTCGGGCATGAAAATGTCCTTGGGGTCGCTATGCCCTCTCGCTACTCCTCTGAAGAAAGCATGATCGATGCAAAAGAGCTGACTGACCGGCTCCATATTCCCCTGAAAATCATTTCAATCGAAGGCCCTTTTGAAACTTTCCTGGAACTTTTAGATCCCCACTTTGAAGGCAAATCCCCCGACACGACTGAAGAAAACCTTCAAGCCCGTATCCGCGGCATTCTCTTAATGGCTCTTTCCAACAAACATGGGTATATTGTTCTCAGCACCGGCAATAAAAGCGAACTTGCCCTTGGTTACTCCACTCTATATGGGGATATGTGCGGTGGCCTTGCTGTGATCAGCGACCTTACAAAAGAACAAGTTTATGCTCTTTCCCGTTACATCAATCTCATCCCGGAAAGAATCCTCACTAAAGCTCCCTCTGCCGAACTTCGCCCCAATCAAAAAGACAGTGATTCTCTTCCCGAATATCCCATAGTGGACACAATCTTAAAAGCCTACATCGAACTTGGCCAATCTCCAGATGATATTATCCGAAATTACTCCCTCGACCCCCAAATTGTCCATGATCTCATCCGGCGTATTCACGCCAATGAATACAAACGACGCCAAAGCCCCCCCGGACTACGGGTGACTGAAAAAGCCTTCTCTATCGGGCGCCGTTTCCCCATCGTCCAGCGCTTTATTAAATAAACCTTCTATTTTTATTAAAAACACATTATAGTTTTAATAAAAATTTAGTTTTATCATGAAAAGATGTGGTGATTTTCAGCCTGCAGTCCCATTCAGTATCTTCAATGATCTGAGGTTTGTTTCGGAACTTAAGAATTTGACATTGTCCTTTTTGCATCCCATTGATACGCAATCCGCTGTTTTCGTGAGTCGCGAATGGAAACATCTCACAATCCAAACCCAAAAAGACATATTGTTTGCATTTGGAAAATCTTTAGGGCTCCAAATAAAAGACCCCTGTGACACCCTGATTAAAATTAAATTTATTGTCAAAAATAATTTCATCCAGTCATTAACCCGGTTAAGTGATGACGATTTTGAAATAATAAACAACTGCGCTCCTCCCCCTCTTTTCTTTAATGACTTTTTCTATATTGCAAAACTCCATCAACAACTGGAACATTTGGATCCTTCTAACCTTGTGAATCGCACAAACTTATGTATGAGATTAATGAAAAATGGATACGTCGAACCCGTTGTTAATCATTTAAATAAAAACCTTGGCACAAGAAACACTGATCTTTTTTCACTCTCTGATCATTTGTTGAACGAAAAAGATTATGAATGTGCAACAATCCTAGCTAACTTAATAGGGGATATTTTATTAAAAAACGTGAGCCTTGATAAAATTCGCGAAGCTCAACGCTCCGGAGAAAAAAAATGAAAAGATACGGCGATTTTACATCCCCACTCTATGAACTCCCCCCTCATGACACTCAATTGATAATCACTTATCTCAGTCCAAAAGATATGCAATCAACAGTATCAGTCAATAAAAGTTGGAATATTGCGACTTTTAAAGCCATCTTTACCAAAGTTGAAACCTTTGCCAAGAAGCTGGATCTTCAGCTCTCTTATAAAAATGACTCACAGAGCCTAATCGATATAAAGATCTCCCTCCTCACTATTAAAGAAAATTTATTAGTTTCTGAGACTAAATTACCCTCAGAAGAACCGCCCCTCCCTCCTTTTTTTGAAAATTTATATGAGCTTGCTCCCCTTTACATAGAGTTTACAAAAATGAAGAAAAAACCGGATACCATAAATAGAAATTTGACTCTTGAAAAGCTATTCATCGAATTGACTAAAAATGGATGTATTCACGTCGTGCAAAATTATATCTCAGAAATATCCCTTGAACTTTTTAGAGAAAAATTCACTTTCATCACTTTGATTGAGTCCCTGTGTCACCTGAAGGATTTTAACAATGCTCTATTATTTACAAGCTATTTAACAAATGATTTTGCAAGAAAAATGATGCTTGGCAAAGTCAACCAGCTAAGATATGCTTAAAAAAACTTAAACCAAGGAACCCCATCATGAAAAGTTTATTATTGGCTCTTGCGCTTGCGCTCCCGCTATGTAGCTTTGCTGCTACAACGCAATTGACGACTCAAAACTACCAAGGCACTCTCAGCGGCAACCGCTTTGTCGTGGTCGATGTATACACAGACTGGTGCGGGCCATGCAAGGCACTTGGACCTGTCTTTCAATCTCTTAGCGATGAGCTTGGTGGTCAGTTCACTTTTGCTAAACTCAATGGAGATTCTGAACCTACATTGAGACAAAACCTCAATATCACTGGCTATCCGACCATCATCTTTATGAAAGATGGGAAAGAAGCGGGCCGTCATGTTGGCGGAGCAAGTCGTGATCAACTAATCAAACTGACAAATCAATATTTTAAGTAAATTGAATAAGCCTTCTTGCTTTTGTTCTTATTAGATGATAAGAAGAACAAAAGACAAGGAGGCTGAATAATGACTCAAGTCCTAACGGAAACGAATCGCGAAAAATTAGTGAACCTCATTAGAAAGTGGGGGGATGTCAATACAGATGGTCTTTTAGAACCTTCCGTTCAAACCTTTTCTTATGAAGACATTGAAGGATTTATTGGCTATCGCATTGAAAATTCACACGCTGTCGTCTTTGGAGACCCTGTCTGCAGTCCGGATGATAAATCCACCTTAGCCCTGAAATTCCAGGAATATTGCGAGTCCAAAAAGCTTGGCGTCGTCTACACCATTGTTTCTAAAGAGTTTGCAGACTGGTCTTTTAAAGGACTCAATGCCTGCACAGTCGAATTCGGCGAAGTTTTCATATTGAATCCTTTTCAAAACCCTGTGAATAACAAGGGTTCCCACGCCGTTCTTGTGAGAAAAAAAGTTAAGCATGCATTGAAAGATGGCGTCACCGTTGAAGAATACACAGGCAATGATCCTGCGATTGAAGAGGAGATTAACTCAATTGCCAATTCCTGGGTAAAACGCCGACGCGGCCCACAAATATACTTAGCCCATATCACTCTTTTCAATGACCGCACGGGCAAGCGTTGGTTTTATGCCAAACATCAAGATAAAATCGTCGGCCTTATTGTCTTAAATGAAATTAAAGCTAAAGAAGGATGGCTTCTCAATAACCAGATGCTTCTTCAAAGCGCGCCAAGTGGCACATCTGAGCTACTGATCATTCAAGCTTTAGAAACTCTTGAGAAAGAAGACTGCCATTATGTGGAGGCTGGCCCTGTCACAAGAAAAGAACTCGGTGAGATCCAAGGGATGAATAAAGCCATCGAACACATGACAAGATTAGTTTTCAAAGGGGCAAAACATGTATTCCATTTAGATGGATATGAAGCCTTCTGGACAAAATTTGATCCTAAATTGGAAGGGTGCTACCTTTCATTTCCTAAGAAAAACATTGGGTATTCAAGCGTGAGAGCGTTAATGGCAGCCTTTAACATGTCTATGAGCCCATGATTTCACTTGCCTATAAGATGCTTGTCGGAAACCGCGCCTCCTGTATTGGCGTCATCTTTGGTATTTTTTTGGCTACGCTTCTGATCACTCAGCAATCTGCCATTTTTTTAGGTTTGATCTCAAGGTCTTATCGGATTGTTACAGACATTTCAGAACCCACTATTTGGGTCATGGATAAAGCCACCGAAAGTGAAGATAAAGTGCGCAGTTTACCGATCAGCTATCTGGATATTGTGAGAGGGGCAAAAGGAGTCGAATGGGCAGTTCCGCTTAATGCAACCCTTGTTCCCGTGGTCACTCCCGCCGGAAAATTCGAGATCACACAGCTTTATGGAGTCGACGATGCTACCTTAATTGGTGCTCCAAATCACATGCTGGAAGGCTCTATACGAGATCTTAGGCGTGATGGCGGGATCATTGTCGATACTTATTCAGCAAAAGGCAGCCTTGCAAGAGTGGATTCCAATGGTAAAAAAACTCCACTTACCATGGGAGATACATTAGAGATCAATGGAAAGCGGGCGGTCGTTGTCGGCATTTGTAAAGTGACGCAAGGCTTTTATCCTCAACCAGTTATATTCACTTCTTTATCCCAGTTCCAAATTTTCAATCCCGGCATGGCAGGACGTATGAGCTATGCGCTTGTAAAAACATGGCCGGAAGTAGATCCTGAAACAGTTGCAGCTACTTTAAATGAAAAAGGGGGCTTTATCGCCCTTCCGAAAAAAGATTTTGAAAACAAGATCATGGACTTCTTTTTGAAAACGGGTATTTTGATCAACTTCGGCCTATCAGTTGCGCTTGGAATCATTATTGGATTTTCCATCGCAGGACAGATATTTTATAGCATGACGCTTGAAAATATGACTTACTTTGCTGTGATCAAGGCCGTTGGTGGAACGAAAAGCATGATCTTACAAATGATCCTCTTTCAAGCTCTTGTCGTCGGCTTTGTTGGATTCAGTTTAGGTGTCAGCGTCACTGTTCTTTGGGGCATGGCCATCCAGGATACAACCCTCGCCTTTTTACTTCCCTGGGAGCTGCTTGTATTCAGTGGCGGCATTATCCTCTTGATCTGCCTTTCAACAGCAGCTTTAAGCATCCGTAAAGTTCTTCATGCCGACCCCAAACTTCTTATGGGGACTTAAGATGATTTCTATCAAATGCAAAGGCGTCTCTAAAACTTATGGAAGCGATGAGAATAAAGTCTATGCATTGAAACCAACAGATCTTGAAATTGAAGCCGGCCAACTAACCTTGCTTGTAGGCCCATCCGGATCCGGAAAAACGACCTTGATCTCGATTATTGCTACGATTCTAACACCAGATACAGGTGAATTGATCCTCCTTGATCAGGCCATCCAGAATATGAACGAAGAAGAGAAAGCGGCTTTTCGGTGCAAACACATTGGAATTGTATTCCAATCGCTTTTTTTAATACCCTCTCTGTCTATTCAGGAAAACATCTCACTCCCGCTTGTTGTAGCCGGCATGAACGAGCAACAAGCACTGAATAAAGCGATGGAATACCTTAAAATCGTCCACTTAGAGCACCGAGCGCACGTAATGCCGACAGCTCTCTCTAAAGGCCAACAACAGCGTGTCGCCATTGCACGGGCCATGGTCAATGAAGCATCGATCATCATCTGCGATGAGCCTACAAGCTCGCTTGATCATACAGCCGGCTTTGAGATTATGGAATTTTTACAAGGCCTCGCTAAAAATTCTTCAAAAACGATATTAGTTGTAACACACGACCCGCGGATTTTCTCTTATGCCGATCGTGTCATCCCCATGAGTGATGGGGAAATAACAAAGGGTGACAAAACGTGAATAGAAGCTATTTCAACTGGATCTTACTTGCAGCGCTCATCGGACTTGTCATTGTTGCTATGTTCATGTGGAATGAAGGGCATAAAAAACCACAAGAAAATCTGGAAGGACATATCTCCCGCCCGGTCTCTCCATTCCGCTCTTATATATCAGGCCTTGGAATTGTGGAGGCCTCAAGTGAAAATATCAACATCGGTTCTCCACTCAATCGAGTTGTCAGCAAAGTTTATGTGTCAGTCGGAGAAAAAGTCAAAGCCGGGCAAATCCTTTTTCAATTGGAATCAAGAGACCTTGAAGCTGATCTTCAAAGCAAACATATCGACTATGAAAACGCTGTCGTCAATCTGCAAAAACTGGAAGCCTTGCCAAGAACTGAAGATCTGCTCGCCGCCTCTGCTGCTTTGAAATCTGCGGAAATCGCTCTTCAGCAAGCAGGGAACCGCTATGAAAGAGTAGAGGGATTGCAAATCAGCGGTGCCATGAGCCAGGAAGATGTGATGCAACGCAAGTATTCTCATGAAGAAGCTGAAGCCCAGTATCAAAAAGCTGCAGCAGATTTTGAAAAGGTTAAAGCCGGAGCCTGGCTTCCCGATATTGAACTTGCCAAGTTGAAAGTGCAGCAAGCAAAGGCCGAACAAACCCGCATTGAAACAGAAATCGGACGCACATTTATTACAGCTCCGATTGCAGCAACTGTTTTACAGATCAAAATCCATGAAGGCGAATTCCCTCCTCAAGACAGCACGCGCAATCCTCCTATGATCATTGGAAATACCGATGTGATGCACGTCCGCGTTAATATCAACCAATACGACGCTTCCTTTTTTAACCGAGAAGCTCCGGCGATTGCGTACATGCAAGGGAACGCCAACTTGAACTTCCCCTTAACATTTGTCAGATTAGAACCTTACTTTGTGCCCAAACAGAATTTGACAAATGATCTGGTAGAACAGGTCGACACACGTGTTCTACAAGCCATCTATTCTTTTAAAGAAGGAAGAGAACGGGTCTACGTCGGCCAGCAAATGGATGTGTTCATCGAAACAAATAAAGCCGGAAAATAGATGAAACGAAGTTTATTTTTACTGTTACTTCTATCCGGATGTTCGTTACAGGAACCCTATAGATTTCCTGAGCTTGATATCCCTTGTGAATGGCAAACAAAGCTTCCTGATGAGGAACACGATGAATGCTTCAATTGGTGGAATCACTTAAACGATCCGATGTTAAGTGCCCTTATGCTCATGGCCTCTGAAGGCAATTTAGACCTGCAGATCGGCATGATGCGCGTTTTGCAAGCAAGAACTGAGGCCAATGGCAAATATGGAGATCTATATCCCAGATTAGATGGATCTTTTAATTGTGGCCATGTGTCGTTCAATAAAAAAATCCTCGATTCCCTTGTCCGTAAAAGTTGTTTAAACAATAGCAGCCTCAGTTTTTTTGAGATCGGCTTTGATGCAGAATGGGAACTGGATTTTTTTGGAAAAACACAATATGACATTGCAGCTGCAAAAGCGCATGCAGAAGGGATTGAAGAAGATCTTTCCGGTGTTTGGGTCACCGTTTCTGCTGAAATCGCAAGGAATTATGTTGAGTTAAGAGGTCTACAAAGTCGCCGTGAGCTACTTTTAGAAAGGGTTGAAATTGGATCGCAGGAACTCACATTAAATGAAGAATTAAAATCACGCGGGCTGATCAAAACTCAAGACCTCAATCAACTGATTGCAAACCAAAGCACGCTTGAAGCTGAACTACCTAACCTTCAGTTGAATATTTCAAAGGCCATTAACCGCATTTCGATCCTGCTCGGTTATAATCCGGGAGATTTAGCGGAATACTTAAGCTGCTATCAGCCAATAGATGTTCCTTGTACAGCTCCAATCGGACTCCCCTCAGAACTTTTGCAAAGACGTCCGGATATCCGAAAAGCTGAACGGGAGCTTGCCTCTGCCACAGAAAAAATCGGCAGTGCGATTGCCAGCCTCTTCCCTCGCTTTTCGCTCTGGGGGTTTGTTGGCGATATCAGCACCAAAGGGGGAACGCTTTTTGATTCCTCAAGTTTCACATGGGGTGTCGGGCCAAGTGTCGTAGTCCCCATTTTCAACAGCAAATTACTTTTGCAGGATGTCGAATACAACAAACTTGCTACGCAAGAAGCTCTTTATAACTATCAAAAGACCGTACTTGAAGCTTTGGAAGAAGCCGAGAATGCGATCGCTGCCTATTCTGCCGGTGAAACAACTTTGGACCATATCCGAAAAGCAAGCCAAGTTATCCAGGAATCTGAAGCTCAGGAAGCAGAACTAAAAGCAAAAGGGGTCTCAAGCACCCTTTCTTTGATCACTGTCCGCAAACAAGCCCTCCTTGCAAAAGATCAGGAAATTCAAGAGGTCACCTCTCAACTGATCCGCTACATCACCGTCTATAAAACCCTCGGCGGCGCCTGGGAAAATTAATCCCAAGAAAAGTTTAAGGCCTCCAACGTCATTTCTAAATTGTTTTTCCTAATCCATACATAAGCACCTGATGAAGTCGTGTCGTCCCATTTATCAAAGCAAGAAATAGATTTAGATAAGCCTAATAAATAAGCCAGATTGTT
This sequence comes from uncultured bacterium, assembly GCA_964577735.1. GTDB lineage: Bacteria > Chlamydiota > Chlamydiia > Chlamydiales > Parachlamydiaceae > CAZOAX01. The sequence goes on along the minus strand of CAZOAX010000027.1, from coordinate 1,879 downwards.
AATAAGAGCATATTTTTGATAGAGAATCTTGTCTTTATTAACAAATAGTACGTAGTCTTCTTCTGATTCTTTATAAAAAATAGTTGGATGATCTTTTAGCTCTGACTTCGTCCAATTTTGACCGATGCTTTTGATCGCTGCATCATAAGCCGTCTTAAGGGTATTAAGATCACAAGGTGTTCGTTTTGTATCGATCGAGAGTTGGATCCCTGTATTTAATATCACTCCATATTGACGATTGTTACCAGGAATAAAAGTATGGATAGGCCATTCTGAGCCTTTATCTAAAAATTGGTTAGCAGATGAATTTAACGTTTTCAGGATATAAGCATCTTGCCCTACCAACGATTTAGCACCTAAAATGATTGGCTGCTGTTCAAGTTTTGCAGCAAGTGCAATTCCCCACTCCGAAACTTCCGCGATATTCTTACAAATAGGTTCTTCTACGCTTTCCAATTTATTGACTTTGATCGGTTTTGCTATTGGATCTAGTCCTAGTCTGTTTGCTTCAAGCATTTCCCAAATCATCTTGATAAGTTCGTAGCTACGCTCAGATCCTCCTTTCTCATGCCAAACGACCTCAGGCACTTTCTTGCGGTTAACTTCTTTGATGTTGTAGCTGCTGTAATTGTGACATAGGCTATTTACTATTAAATTCTGTGTTCCTTTCCTGGCTTCAGACTCTTCCTGACTTATTTTTTTCATTTCATCTTCGCTAATTTTTCTGATTGTTTCAGAGTAAGAAGCTTCGATCTCATAATCTGTGCCAACACCATCTTCACTAAAACACTCTCCACAAGCATATTCAGCATTTAATCGTTTAATAAATACTTCTGTTACGGAAAGTGCAGACTCACCTATAAACCTAACACCCTCATAAAGTTTTATTTCTCCAAGAGGTGTTACTATATGAACTGGTTCCCAATTATTATATAAAACAAATCCTTGCTTAGTGGTTCGATAAAAATAGGGATTATGGCTTGGCCATTCTTGACGCCCCTCGGAATATTCCAGTTCTAAACCTGCATTTTCCGCTTCAGTAAGGACATTAGCAGCAAATTCGAAAATATCTTGAATCACTTGATAAACTTGTGCATCTCCACCTTCTTTCGTAATATATCTCCACAACCAATTACGGGTGCCGATTGAATTAAATTGGGCTGCAAAATATTCGCATGATTGACCATACTTCTTTGACAAAGATTCTAAAAATAAGTGAGTGACACTTGGATGATTAACCTGAGCTGCGATATTCTTACTTGTACAGGCTAAATTGCTTGTATACCTCTTTAAGACCGCTATGTCCGCCTTATTGACTATCCCACGGCTTCCTGTCACTATGTTTAATTGATCTAGAACATGACCCATCATTGGTATATCGAATTGGTCAAAACTGCTTAAAGAATTCATATTTCACCTTTTTTAGTGAGCTATGATATGCTTCGCCCTGATATTAGGCAATAAGTTGAATTTTATAGATAATTTCATTAATATCTTTGTTATGATTGAATGTTTTGAATCGCCGCCTGATAATTTTAAGCCAAAAGTGGAAACTTCAGCTGTTTATGTCGAATATCAAGGCTCATATTTATTTTTAGAAACAAATTCCCATAAAGCTTTAGCAGATCAATGGGGCGTTCCAGCCGGCAAACATGAACCGGACGAAACACCGATAGCTGCTGTTGTTCGAGAACTGGACGAGGAAGCCGGCATTCAAGTAAAGGAAGAAGATCTTACGTCAACTGGAACCCTTTATTTTAGAAAGCAGGATTTGGATTTTATTTATCATACTTATCTAATCCAATTTGACAAGCTTCCAACGGTTCATATATCTGATGAACATAAAAATTTTAAATGGGTGACCGTGAAAGAAGCAAAA
>CAZOAX010000026.1:0-12115 GCA_964577735.1 uncultured bacterium | reverse complement strand
GAAGGCATTCCGATATTGATGCTCTCTCCGATGATCTTGGGGCCTTTATCAATCGGTTCTCCGGCACCATTCAAACGCCTGCCTAAAAGGGCATCCCCATAAACGGCCTGCATCTCTTTTTTCAAAAACACCACGCGGTCATCAGTCGAGATTCCCCTTGTATTTCTAAAAACCTGGAGCGTCACTTGATTTCCTTCGATCTTCAAAACCGAGGCATAAACGCTCATGCCATTCTTCAAATCAATACGGGCAAGTTCATTCAAACTCACCCCATCAGCTGTCACCGTGATCAGATTGCCCCGCATGCTATTGATTCTTTCGTATACTTTCTTCATGCAACACCTGCCATTTCTTCAATTTCACGGAAGCTTTGTTTGTATTTTTCTGATTCATAAGGAACAAAGTTCATGTTCTTGATCGAGTTTTGTAATTTAAGGAAAAAGTCCCGTGTCTCATCATGTGTCCGGAATTTGAACGGTTTTTCAAAGATGGCATCCACAAGAGCAAATAGCTTGATCTGACGTTTAAGTGCGCAATAAGCATCTTCTTTATCAAAAGCATTCTGCTGCAGATAGCTAAAGTCATAGAGCTCAGCTTTCAAGTAAAGTGCCATGTCCTCGAGTGAAGTCCCCTCTTCTCCGACCACTTCCATTCTCTTTCCGATATCAGCTCCCATGCGTAAAATCCGGTCTGCCCGTTTAACGGAATTAAACCAACCAGGGAATTGACCGCTGAGTTCAGAACTGACCGTATCGATGTATTTAGACCAGGAGATCAAAGGATCGATCGAAGGATAACGTCTTGAATCTGAACGTTCACGGGATAGCCCTAAAAATGCTCCTACAACAGCAAGGGTAGCTTGTGTGACAGGTTCTTCAAAGTTTCCGCCGGCAGGAGAAACGGCCCCACCGATTGTGACAGAGCCGAATTTGTCATTTTTTAAAGCAAGCACGCCAGAACGTTCGTAAAATTCAGCAATTCTTGAAGCAAGATAAGCGGGAAATGCTTCATCACCAGGAATTTCTTCGAGTCTTCCAGACATTTCTCTTAAGGCTTGCGCCCATCTTGAGGTCGAATCGGCCAATAAAAGAACATCCAAGCCCATTTGCCTGTAATATTCAGCAATCGTCACACCAAGATAAATGGAAGATTCCCTTGCAGCTACCGGCATAGAGGAGGTGTTGCAGATCATCACTGTCCGCTTCATTAAGTCTTCACCTGTATGCGGATCGGTCAAATGAGGAAACTCTCTTAACACTTCTACAACCTCGCCAGCTCTTTCACCGCAAGCGCAGACGATCACAATATCGACTGAAGAAAACTTGGAAAGATGATGCTGCAAGACCGTTTTACCAGCCCCAAAAGGCCCCGGCGTGCAAAATGTGCCCCCCTTGATCAATGGAAACTGCGTGTCGATAATTCTTAAACCGGTGTCCATCATCTTTTCCGGTTTGACTTTTTCCCCTTCTGACAGAGCATTTTTAATCGGCCATTTTTGAGCCATGGTGAACGAATATTCGATTCCATTCTCATCTTTTGCCTTGGCCACTACTGTGTCAACATTGTAGGAGCCAGCTGAAATGACCCATGTGATTGTGTAGCGTCCAAAAAGAGCAAAAGGGACCATGATGTGATGATCAAATCGGCCTTCTAAGGTCGTTCCCAGGCAATCCCCGCGGGATAGCACATCTCCAACCGCAGCTTTTGGCTTGTAATCCCAATGTTTTTGCCTGTCAAGAGGCGGTAAATAGACACCACGAGGAAGAAAATAACCGGAAACTTTAGCAACTTCGGCTAATGGATTTTGCAGACCATCCAAAATACTGGTTAAAAGACCCGGACCAAGCTCCGCTTCTAAAAGCCCTCCACTGAATAAAACCTCAGTTCCAAGTGCAACACCCCGTGTATCTTCAAAGACCTGGATTTTAGCTTCCCCATTTCCGATTTCGATCACTTCAGCTTTAAGTCCAAGGCCTTCCACTTGCACATACGCCACTTCTCCTTGCTGAATATGGCCATCAAAACGAACGTGTAAAAGGTTACCGAAAGCGCGGACAACGCGTCCTGTAGATTTTTTCATGACGTGCTCCTATTAAATTGGTCTGCTAAAACAGCTTGAGCGTAATAACAAAGCAGACGGTCTAGTGTAAATGTTTGTAATCCGATCAGGTCTGAGGCTTTTTTAAATCGGTGTTTTAAAAGAGCTTGATGTAATGCAAGCGGCTCATCCCAGAAATTTTCATAAATCGACTCAAGTTCCGGGTCCTCTTTCAACTCCTCATCCTGTAATTCTGAAACCAATGACCGTCCCCATTTTTTAGCCCGTAAAGCGACCAGGACGAGTTGAATATGGCGCTCTTCTTGGAGATAACTTTTTGCAAAGCCATCTGTTCCCTGACCTTGGCAAAATTGCTTCCACGTATTTTTGTCTTTGGCAGATAAATGCTTTTCCAAAAGCTCTGAATAATCAGCGATCGAAAGTTCAAGTGGAGCATCCAATTTAATTTCCGGAATGTAGGTCCCAAGAAAATAATAACTAGACATCAAACACATACTTCCTAAGATCAGCCCGAATAAATTCGGCCATTAATTCTTTTAAGCCAGCATCTGTAATTTCAAAAGTGATGTGCTGATCCACCAGTTTGAGTTTTGCTCCACCTTTAAAATCTCCATTTACAACTGATTGCTCCTCAATGGATTGAATCACTTCACTTGATAATAAATGATTCACCTCTTCTTTGGACATTTCAGCAGGAATATAGGCTTTGACATTTCCCTCAATTCCGGATGTTTTAATTCCATGAAGTAATGAATCAATCATTTTTGCAATGACTGAAGGATTTGCAGTCTGTTTTGCTATCAAAGACTTTAGCTTAGGATTAAAAAGCTTCTGCTCAATTTCCTGACGAAGCATTTCAAGCGCTTGTTTTGTGCTTTTTGCTAAAGAAGACTCAAGCACATTCTTTTCTTTTTGGATCTCAAGCTTAGCATTCTCCAAAATCGCTACGGCATGTGCTTCAGCCCTCTTGACAATCTCATCTGATTGAACCTTAGCATCTTCGATCAAAGCTGCAGCTTGCTTTTCAGCCGGCTCAAGCGCTTCTTTTCTCAAATGCTCGCAAATCCGATGCACTTTTTCGTTTTCATTTTCTAATGTTTTCATTTAACCTTAAAATTTTCTAAAAGCCCCTATAGTTATGAACCCTTTTATCTTATTTTTCAAGGTATATACAATCTCAAAAGGAAACAGATGAAAAACATATTAATTTTAATTTTATTCCCCGTTTTTATTTTAACAGCCGGGGAAACAAGGCAAGCTACATTCGCCCCACCTGAAGGATGGAGAGCAGCTGATTTAAAAACACTTCCCTCATCTGTCAAATTCATGGTCGTCGGAACAGGAACTCGTGAAGTGCCCCCTTCGATCAATCTCGGATTTGAAACTTATAACGGAGATCTGAAAAGCTATCTGAAAATTGTGAAAGACATTAATTCTGCACAAGGCGATAACTGGAAGGATCTTGGAAGTGTTGAAACAGCCGGCGGACCTGCCAGCCTGTCACAAGTGGACGTCAAAACAGAGTGGGGCGTGATCCGTCAAATGCATCTCATCTATCTGGATCAAGGGGTCATTTACATCTTGACTGCAGCTGCATTGCGCGATGAATTCCCCAAATTTTACAACGACTTTTTCAAAGCCTTAAGGTCTTTCCAAATCCGTGAAGGATAAAAAAAGTAGACTTTAATAGAAAAAAAATTGCATGAAATCTTGTTCCTGTGAGATATAAGTAGGTAGTGCAAATATAACAAATACACATACCCAAAAGGAGTACTGTTAAACATGAAACACTTAAAAAAATTAGTCGTTCTAGGGCTATTAGCAGCTACATTAACTAAAGAATCAGCAGAAGCTGCAAACTACTCATCAGACACTTACGGTTGTGGCTATGAAGAGTGCAGACAAGCTCCATGCTTAACTCCAGCAATTGCTCTTGGAACAATCGCTCTTGTAGCTATCGTTGCAGTTGCATTACAAGACAGCCATAGCTCACACGGCCATTGCCACTAAGCTAAAAGAGGCTTAAAGGCTTCTTATTCAGCGCTTGTGATCAAACGCTATCGAGTTAGTACGGACACGACAGATTACAATGAATTCAAGATTCATGAAAAGAGTGCTTAGCTGCACTCTTTTCTTTACAGTTTCATCCTGCACAGGCACACCTGACAAATGGAAATTACGTAGGATTGACTCCTCTAATGATCTCATTTGCACTCACCTCTCACTCCCCCCTGCCAATACATTCCGTAATTTAGAAGTATGCCTCCAAAAGGATGGCCAAGAAACTAAAGTGTTTCTTCACACCTATTCCGTCCCCTTCCAAAAGGATGAGACCGGCTTAGCAAAAGTCACCCTCTATATTGATGACAACCCTACCGAATTTAAAGCCACCGTCCTTGCCGGCAATCAACGAATCTTGCTCCCTCAAGATGCTACTGAGATGCTTTTAGTTGCTTTGAAAGAAAAAAAAGCTATAGTAATATCAGCTGGAAAATACTTTGCAGAAGTCCATTCAGAAGATTTCAGCCAAGCATTTGATAAATTTAATTCTCCTGAGCGAGGCTTCCTATGGTAAAAAACACGTTGACCCTTCTAATCCTGCTCACAATGGCGCTACCGCATTCAGGTCAAGCAGAAGAAACCTATGTAATAAACGAATATTACAACGAAGACGTGATCTATTCAGTTGAAGTGCCGGAAGAAGAATACTTCAAGGAAGACTATCTCGCTGAGCCCCACAGCCTGGAGGCCTACAAAGCCAAAGGCTCCTGTCGTGCCTGCGAAGTGGAACGTCCCGGCACAAGCTACTACAATTCACGATCAATTGCCTGCTATGGCACAGCCCTTGTGCTTGGCGTTGCCGTGATCGCAGGACTCGTAGCCATCGTCGTCAACCAAAGCAACTGTGCTCATAGTCATTAAGATTCTCGGGAGGATGACCGGACACTCTTGGGCATCTTTCCGCCAACTTTAACACAAGACCTACAGGAAGTAGTGCCTTGGTCAAAGTTAACGAAAATCTGCTCCAAGATTGCGCGGTTTTAGTCTACTATATGAAGATTGGGGTATTGGGTTTGGAGGTCGCGGAGGGCTCTTGAGTTGAAGCGATTATCCCGGATGGAAAGGACTTTTAATTGCTTAGCGATAGTGAAGAGGCTGGCCTCTGTGATGTTGAGGCAGTGGTCGAGGTAGAGATGCGTGAGCTCCTGGCATTTGAAGGCTAAATCGGAAAGGGCTCCATCGGCGATGGTTGTGCGTGATAGGTTGAGTTTTTGCAAGTGCGGAGTTCTTTTTCCAAGTTCATAAAAGGAGGTGTCGGACAGCTTTCTGCAGCCGTGTAGATTGAGATCTGTCAGGCTACTTGAACCTTGCAGAATGAGGTTTAAAGCGTCATTATCAAGCTGGAAGCATTTTTCAAGATTTAATGATTTTAGACCGGGCAGATTTTTAAGTTCTGCAAATCCTCTATAAGTAAGCTGCGTGTTCTCAGAGAGATTAAGATCGCTAATCCTTGGCAATTGAATGGTGAGCTGTCTAAGTTCGTTATCGCCAAGCCAGGGGCATTTTGAAATGTCCAAAAAATAGACTTTTAGAGGAATTTCAAGAAAAAAAGGACTCCAAGCCGTTGTCTCACTTAATGTTAACCCAATTAACTTAGGAGACATCTGCATGGCTTTTGCAAATGATTCTTGAAGGGTCAGGTCACCTTTGAAGCAAAGATGTGTAATCAAATTTTTGAGAATGTCAAAAGCTAAAAACGCCCGCTCATCAAAGTTTAAAAATTCAAAGGTCAGCGTGCCCTCACCACAAGAAACAATACGGCTGTCTGGAAACTTACTATTAAAAACGTCCTTGCACTGATCCAAAAGAACATGTCTATCCTTTTTAAATGCAATCAACAATTCATCGTGGACGTTATCTTGATTAATATACCGTTTTAGAATCTCCTGACACTCAAGCGAAAGACCTGGAACGCCCCACTGCTCAGTAATTTCAAGCAATTTTAAAAGATCCGGTCTCTCAAACTTCCAAAGCCCTTCCACGCTTAAGCTTTCCAGGTAATGAAGAATAAATTGGACAAGATCAAGAGAGACTTTTTGCAGTTGAATCTGATTTATTCTTCTCTCCCCTATCGCCTTTTTTAACAAACTTCGCAAATAAAGGCTTGAAACACCAATGACAAATGGATTGACCGGGATTGACACATCCCCTATCTGTAAATTTATCGGACGAGGCAGAAATGAATCTAAAATGGAATAGTGCTCCTGAAATGCCTGAAGGATCACTTGAACATGAGTTTCTCTGATCCTATCCTGTAAATACTGTCTTGTAAACCAAGCAAATACTAATTTATAAAAATCTCCATGTTTGGATGACCAGGTCTCATCGTCAGCTGCGTAGGAAACAAAGCGCGTTAATCTTGCAGTTGAAACAAGCAGCTTATCATACAGATCCTGATCACTTGTAGCGGTTTCGAGGTCTTTTAAATCATTCGCCAATATTCCGGGAAGATCCATACTTTGCTCGCTTTTATTACAATTCTTTTATAGGCTAGGAAGAATTTGAGAATCTACCAAATTTTGAAACACGATCTATAATTGACTTAAACAAACTATTAAATTAGAATTAAGGATTTTATAGATAAATATGTCCCCAATGTGCACTTGAACGGAAAGTGCTAAGAAAATTTATTAGACCTAAAGCATAATCAATTGAAACCAAAAATTTAAAAGGAAAAAAAATGGATGTACAATTTGGCAGCAATGTCGTACCAGTAGTTGATGCACATGCCTCATCAATCATTCTTGATGATCAATCAGACGAGCAATCAAGCAAAATCAGTGAAGTTGTCTTCGCGATTTTAAGCTACATTCCTGTAGCTGGAACTATTATTGGGATCAAAAATGCTATCGAAGCTTCTAAAGCTGAAGCAAAAACTGAAAACTGGGAAAAAGCGAAAATCATTACACAAATTTTCAGCTTCCTAATCTTACCTCAAGTTATTCTTGCAGCGGCATATGCAATCAACTCTTTTGTTGAATTTGCAGCTTCTCGATCAAACGTTGACGTCGTTGCTTCACAAGATGTTGTTGTTGATCATGCTGAAACTCAAGATCAAGCTGACACTCAACACCCAGTTGAAACTCAAAATTCAACTGAAACTCAAGGTCAAGTTGAAAATCCAGTCGACACTCAAAATCCAACTGAAGCCCAAAATCAATAATCTTCCCTTTAAAGCCAGTCATTCCGACTGGCTTTTCCTCTAATTTCTCTTCAATCAGCTATTATAACAAGAAATTATTAACAATTTTTGAAACTTTATAGTTTACATTTAATTTTTTATTGTATAAAATTTACACTATTACAATATTTTAAATTTAAAAAACAGTTGTAAAACCTGACAGAAACTCATATAAATCAGGCTATTTATCGACTGGAATTATAAAAATAAGGAAAACAATGGATTCAGTACATGCTGTTTTTTATGCAGGCCCTTTACCGCCACCTATCATTGTTGTAGACAACTCCGACAATTCAAAGGCCGGCAATATTGCCTATGAAATTTTTGGGCTTATCCCTGTTACCGGGACATTTATTGGGATCCACCACACCTATAAAGCAATCACATCTGACGAAGAAGTGGATGGCTGGGAAATCGCAAAGATTATCACTCAACTCTTTAGCTTCTTAATAATCCCGCAGATCGTTTTAGGAATTGCCTATTGTATTAAAATGTGTGCAGATCATAACGATTATTCATCTATAGATCCCGCTCTGCTTCCGCCACCTATTACTGCAAGTAATGCCGGCGTCCAGCAACCACTACTACCGCAAGCTTTGACGCCAGGAAGCCTACCATTTGCCCTAGACGCCTTAGATGAAAATGGCCTACCAATTCCATTAAATTACGCGGGAATATAACTAATTAAAAAAATAATTACATTTATATTGCAAATAAATACAATATAATATAAAATTAAATAGTAATTTTAGTTAAACAATAAAAAAAAAGGAAATAAAATGACTAGTTCATCTACCTCATTAAACGCTGGAAATAGCATTCCAGATTTGTTCGTAAATAACAACAACAATGCTCAAGACTTATCTATCAGCGCATCAGCTGATGTCGCAGTTTTACCAGCAAAGAAATCCAAAGCAGCTAAGCTTGCAATTGCAATTTTAAGCTATGTACCAGTAGCAGGTACTGTCATCGGCATTAAAAATGCAATTAAAGCTTCTAAATCAGAAGCTAAATTGGATAACTGGGAAAAAGCTCAAATTATCACACAGATCTTCAGCTTTTTAATCCTTCCTCAAGTTATTCTTGGTTGCGCTTATGCAGTTAAAGCGCTTACTGACCATCTTAGCTCTAACTCCAGAAACTTGATTAATGCTCAACAAGATGTGGACGTTCAAGAAGTTGAAGAGGCTCCCATGAATCTTGAAGAATTCTTTTATGGCAATCAAGATGTTGTCAATCAAGAAGAAGTAGCAGCTCAGTAATTTTCTCGAGAGCTTTCAAGAAAGGCCAAACCGGTTCGGTTTGGCCTTTTCTATTTAATAAATATCGAATTCAAGCAGTCTGGCATCAATGCCACCATTATCGACGACATGGCGCCGGTTAGCAGCAAGACCCACTTCTTTAGAAAGAACGGCACTACCCGATAAGATAAAGCCACGCGAAGGCTTTTCCATCTTCCGCTTCATAAAATCCCCAAGGGCACGATAAAGAGGGACAAGACGCCCTTCTTCTTCAAGGCGTTTACCGTATGGCGGATTGGTCATGAGGAATGTAGGGAGAACCGGTGGCTCGTAATCGACAAAATCACCGACGCTGATAAGAATGTAGGCGTGAAGACCGACGGCTTTTAAATTGGCCATGGCGCTTCTTTGTGTTTCACGATTGAGCTCAACGCCAAAAAAGCGGCCTTTAACGAGTGGGACCCGCTTGCCATCTTCTTCAATTTTAACTTTAAGCCAGGCTTGGTCATCAAAATCGGGCATATTGGTGAAGCCCCATTTCTTTCTAAAGATACCTGGAGGAGTCTTTGAGGCCATTAAGGCCGCTTCAATTAAAAATGTGCCGGAACCTGCGCAAGGATCGATCATGACATCATTTTCAGAATAGTCAGCCATCACCAAAAGAGCTGCTGCAAGAGTCTCTCTTAATGGCGCAGATCCTGCTTCTTGTCTGTATCCCCGCTTATGCAGAGGGGCGCCTGATGTATCCAAGCTTAAGACTGCCTTGCCATGCCGGATAAATAAATTAAGCTGGAGGTCTGGATCTGCTGTATCGACAGACGGGCGGCTACCCACTTTATCCATCATCTGGTCACATATCGCATCTTTGACGACTTGAGCTGCAAATAAACTATTACGGATTTCTTTTGAGTCCACGTTCGCATCAATGGCGAGAGTCTTGGATTTACGCACGTAAGGATGCCAATTAATGGAAGCTGTCGCTTTATAGAGATCATCGCGGTTGTTGCAGCGAAAATTAAGAATAGGAAGCAACACGCGGCTAGCAATCCGGGAGCAATAATTGATCCGATAGATATCACGATTCGATTCGACGTCAACATAAACGCCACGAAATCCAATCCGAACATCGGTATAGCCAAGAGATTCGATCTCGAATTTCAACGCTTCTTCTAAATGTGAGCTACAGGTGATAAATAAATTCATTAGTTGTGCATAAATAAAATAACGTCGCCATCTTGAACAATGTAATCACGTCCTTCTGCACGCAATTTACCCATTTCCCGTGCTTTTGCCCGGCCGTTGCAGTCAACGTAGTCTTGGTAACTGATCACTTCAGCACGAATGAATCCTTTTTGGATATCCGAGTGAATTTCCCCTGCAGCTTCAAAAGCCGGAGTGCCTTTATGGATCGTCCAGGCGCGGGTCTCTATTTCACCTGTAGTCAGGTATGTAATTAAACCGAGGAGATCAAATGAGGATTTGATCAGACGGTCAAGTCCACTCATCGGAAGGCCTAAACTCTGCAAGAATTCTGCACGTTCTTCAATCGGCAGCTCCGCAATTTCAGCTTCGAGCTTTGCGCAGATAGAAATCACGAGATTCCCTTCTTTTGCCGCATAATCACGGACTTGTTTCACGTATTCGTTGTCTTCTGCCAGGGAAGCATCATCGACGTTTGCGACATAAAGAACTTTTTTACCGCTCAAGAATGGATAGGACTTGATGCTTAAAAGTTCCTCATCGTTCAATTTAAGCGTTCTGACAGGATTGCCAGCATCCAAGTGGGCCTGAACTTTTTTTAGCGTCTCAATCGTGATACCAAGCTCTTTATTGCTCTTCAGCTGCTTGTCTAGGCGCGGGAGAATATTTTCCACCATTTGAAGGTCGGAAAGCTGAAGCTCAAGCGCAATCACCTCAATATCAGAAATCGGATCAACCTTGCCAGCGACATGGATAATATCGGATGAATCAAAGCAACGGACAACCTGAATGATCGCATCGGTCTCGCGGATGTTCGCAAGAAATTTATTGCCAAGTCCTTCCCCTTGCGAAGCACCTTTAACAAGACCTGCCACATCCACAAACTCGATCGGTGCATAAATGATCTTATTGCTCTTAGAAATGTCAGAGAGCACGCGCAATCTGTTGTCATCTACGTCTACCACTCCGACATTCGGATCGATCGTGCAGAATGGGTAATTGGAAGCTTCTGCCGCTTTAGAGGTCAAGGCGTTAAAAAGAGTAGATTTTCCTACATTGGGAAGGCCGACAATTCCGCAAGCTAATCGTTTCATGCTTTTTCTCATTAAGTTTTGGTAAAGAGGATAACCTAAATTGCACTTTAATCCAATAACTAACGTTCCCGTTCCCGTACGCGTTCCCGTTCCCGATTTTCTCTAATCCATACCCGGGTACGGGAACGCGTACGGGAACGGGAACGTTTTTAGTTAATTAAATAATTCAATTATATGCTAAAATAGAAGTAGAGAGTTAATTGTTCAACACGTTATATATAACGTGAGAGGCAATCATTATGGGCGAAAAAACAGAAAAGGCCACGCCGAAGAAACTGCGTGATGCGCGTAAAAAGGGTCAGATCGCGAAATCCCAGGACCTCCCCTCTGCGTTTACCTTTATCGTCTCGATGTGGGTCATCTTGGGGACGAGCGTCGCTCTTTACCACTATCTTGGCGACTTTGTCATTGCTGCGTTCAAAAAAATTCCGGACGGCGATACGGCTAATGCGATTGTCGGATTTTTCTACGAAGGGATCCGCGTGATTTTCCTCGCCAGCATGCCTGTCATGGTGGTTGTATCGATCATTGGGGTGATCATTAACTTCCTCATGGTAGGACCTGTATTTGCTACAGAAGTCTTCAAATTTGACATCAAGAAATTCAATCCGATCGAAAACTTAAAAGCAAAATTCAAGCTCAAAACACTTGTAGAGCTCATCAAATCCTGTCTGAAGATCAGCGTCGCCGGCTGGTTGATCTATGGAGTCATGTACAACAGTATACCGGTGCTGATCAAAACCGTTTCCATGCCCATGGCCTCATCCCTGCTTGTTTTCGACGCATTCCTTATGGAAGTTTTGATCAAGGTTGGGCTATTCTTCATTGTTGTCGCAGTTCTTGACTTTGCTTACCAAAAATATAATTTTGGTAAGGAAATGATGATGGAAAAATTCGAGATCAAGCAAGAGTATAAAAACTCTGAAGGTGACCCGCACATCAAGGGCAAACGTAAACAAATTGCCCAAGAGATCGCCTACGAACAAGGCCCCTCCGGTGGTGTTAAAAATGCAGCTGCTCTTGTCACCAATCCGACCCACTTGGCAGTCGCCCTCGGCTACAAGAAAGGTGTCGATGCAGCGCCCTATATTTTAGGGATGGGCAAGGATCATGTTGCAGAGCAAATGATCAAAGTGGCAAAAGAGTATAATGTCCCTATTGTTCGAAATATTAAACTCGCGCACAGTCTTTGGGATAGTGCAGAAATTTATGAATACATTCCGGAAGAAGCGTATAAACCGGTAGCAAAAGTATTGAATTTCATTGCCGCTATGGACAC
>CAZOAX010000025.1:0-12563 GCA_964577735.1 uncultured bacterium | reverse complement strand
GGGTTTGTTTTTGGGGCCGCTTCTGTGTCGCCGGATGAGGTCAGCAGCCCCACTTTTGTCTTGTTGAATATTTATGAAGGGACAAAAGAGATTTATCATTTTGATCTCTATCGCCTTGAGAATAAAGATCACTTTTTTAGCCTAGGGTTTGAAGAGTATTGGAGTGCTCCCGGCATCTGTTGTATCGAATGGGCAGAGAGGATCGAAGATGTTCTGCCAAAAAATTCTATTTTTGTCCGTATGAAATCTTTGAGTGAAAATAAACGAGAAATTCTGGTTGAGGGTATCGATGGTCTTGAAAAAATCTGATTGGACAAATGCTGTTTTTGTGACAAGCGCTATCAAAGAGCCCTTCCCCATCCTTAAAGATGCAAGAAGAAATCAACTCCCGGAGGTCGCTGTGGCCGGAAGATCTAATGTTGGCAAATCAACTCTGCTTAACGATCTTTTTGGTTCTAAAACACTTGTAAAGACCTCCTCTATCCCCGGAAAAACTCAGCTGATCAACTTCTTTACCGTCAATGACAAGCTCAGTTTTGTGGACTTGCCTGGATATGGATTTGCCAAGGTTCCTATGGAAGTCAGAAAAGAATGGGGTCCCATGATCCAAGGGTATTTAAACGATCGGGAGCCTCTTAAGTTGATTCTGTTTCTTTTTGATATCCGTCGGGAACCTGTTGAAGAAGACCTCCGATTGATGGAATGGATCGCAAATGCTGAAAAAGGAGTAATTCTTGTTCTGACGAAAGTGGATAAGCTCACTGAAAATGAAAAGCGGGCCCAAACTAAAAAAATTCTGGACGCTTTTGGAGTCGAAAATCTCCACCACATCCACTACTCTGCCCCAAAACATATAGGTCGGGATGTGTTGATCCACATGTTGAACGAAGCTCTATCTGAGGAATCATGAAGAAATTAGACCAAGAAGTATTTGTTTGCCTCGATTGTGAAATGACAGGACTTGATCTCAAAGATGAGATCATTGAAATAGGTGTGATTAAATTCACCTATGATCAAATACTGGAAGAATACGAAACGCTAATAGATCCTAAAAGAACAATTCCGCCTGAATCCATTGCGATCCATCACATCACAGATGAAATGGTCCAAGGCAAGCCTACCATCGATCAAATTCTTCCTAAAGTGCTTGAAATGGTCGGTTCTCATATCATTGTCGGCCATGGGATTAAACATGATATTGATCTGATCGCCCTTGCAGCAGAAAGATCGAATATTCCGTCAAAAATTTCCCATAATCCGCGTATGGATACCCTTAGACTGGCCCGTCTGTATGGAGACAGTCCAATCAATTCACTTGAACAGCTCCGCCGTCATTTCAACATCCCGCAGGAAGGTGCGCATCGTGCTATGAGCGACGTGATCGTCAATATGCATGTCTTCAAGCATCTTTGCCGCAAATTTCGTACAACAAGCGAAGTCTTCGATGTACTCTCAAAACCTATTCAAATGCGCCTCATGCCTTTTGGAAAGCATAAAGGGCGTCCCTTCAAGGAGCTCCCTATCGAGTACTTAATTTGGGCCTCAAATAAAGATTTTGATGAAGATTTGATTTTTTCCCTCCGTTCCGAGATCAAGAGACGGAAGAAAGGCAATCTTTTTTCTCAAGCAGGCAATCCATTTAACAATCTGGATTTAGGTTAAAAAATACTTGATTTTTCGAGTCGGAGGCTTTTCAAGTAGATGAGGGT
This sequence comes from uncultured bacterium, assembly GCA_964577735.1. Lineage (GTDB taxonomy): Bacteria > Chlamydiota > Chlamydiia > Chlamydiales > Parachlamydiaceae > CAZOAX01. Next base: position 10,854 of record CAZOAX010000025.1, on the reverse strand, counting down.
GCTCTTTTCTCAAATCATTTAGATGTTTTTGCGTACTGATATTTGAGTCGCTTTTAATTTGCAAATACACAAGGTTTGGCATATTGCAAATCAAATGGGGTAGTTCTTTAAGAATGATCAAGTCCTTGTGGGTGATTTCCAAAACCTCTAATTGGGATAAAGCCTCAGGAATGGTTTGAATGCATAAAGTTTCCATATTCTTCAGATTCCCTATTTTTAATACGCGCAAATTTGCACATTTGCTAAGAAATGCAATTCCTTTTTCTGAAATGGTCTCAGCATCGAAAGCCAGCATTTCAAGATTCGGAAAATAGGTTGTCAGGTATTCCATTTCCTGGTCTTTTGCCGTAGGATAGTGTAATTTTAAGATGCGCAATTTAGGGCAGTTTTTGCTTAATGCAATAAATCCCTGCTCTGTCACATTCTTTAACGATAGGTGGAGCACTTCAAGTTTGGAAAAGGGCTTCGTGAATGTATCCAGTTCATTATCAGATAAAAGAGGAATGTTTATAATTTCAAGGCGTTTCAGATTACTGTGGGCAAGATGCGCTTTGATATCACTAGTTTTATAATAACATTGGTCCAGTACAAGTGTTTCAAGGGCTTCGCAAGTTTTTAACGACTGAATTGTCTCTAAGGGTAAGTGTAGGTGGCGAAATTTAGCGGATACCAAATCTGGTTGTAGCTCGAAAGAAATAGGGATCGCCAATGTTTCAAAAAACACTTTTCCTACATCGAACTTGCTTCCGATCAACTTGAATTTTTTTAAGCCTGTGTTGAGTATAGGTTGTATTTCCTTAGCGCCAATCAAAGATCCATTCAAGCGAATGACAATGGATTGTATTTGTTCAAGTTTGAAGGATTCAATTAAAGCACCATGCAGTTCAGCAGAGGTTTTTGTTTCAATGAGCTCAATTTTTCTAAATGGTAGCTTGGGATTTGATTTGAAAAAGACCGCCATGGTGCGTAAGAGCACTTCTTCCGATTGGCTAAAGCCCTCACAGCCTGTACTAGGTAGAGAGTGCTTGGGGCCGAGTGTTAATTTGAATGCGTTCTTATATCTTTTAATGATATCGACAAGAGTGTTGTTAGAAATGCCTTTACTTGCACCTGAATAGGGTGGAAATAATCTTACCGACCGGATCAGTTCCCAGCTCATGGATTGGATCGTTTTATCAATAGTGGAAAATTGTTTTTTATGCTCTTCATTCAAAAATGAATAGATAGTGCCTAAAAGCTCTACAGGAAGTATTCTAAATGGGTTTGCATAGACTTGCATTTTTATATACCGATCGTATTCTATATTCTGTAACAAATGAGAGAATTTAAAAGAATAGAGGAAATTCAATTTTTAATTTTGCTTTGTCTTCCTCCGTTATGCCAGCGATGTTTGTGAATTTAAACACTTTTAAATTTTTCAGGTTTTTAGCCAGGTGCTGAAGCTCTTCATAGGCAATTGTGCCTGAATGACAAATTTCCAGATGTTCTAAGTTTATGTGTGAAGCGATCGATTCCACACTGTCCCTATCAAGTCCTTTGATCCGAAATAGCTTAAGTTGACGTAGTTTGAGACAGTTTTGAGCAATAGCTGCAACACCTGGCCCTGTAATCTGATAACCTTTACAGATCGTGAGTTCCTCTAGAGAGGGCAATTGACTGAACAACAAGTCCAAGTCGTGGTCAGTTACATTTTGATAGCTTAAGATGAGGGAGCGGAGTTTAGAACAGTTTTGTCCAATCACTTTCAGACCATTTTCTGTGATGTTGTTTAAAGTGATGTTAAGATGATCCAGATTAGGATTTGCTTTCGTGATGCCAGATAGTTCTTCATTTGAGCTGACGGTTATGCCAGAGAGGCTTAACCGTTTTAAATTTTTAGAGGAGTCGCTAGCGAGCATTTGTTTAATTTGTGTCGAATTGTGCGCATTGGTCAGGCGCATAATCTTGAGATTTTGGCACGACCTGATCGATTGGAGCGTTTCAAGCGGCTCACAGAATTCTATAAACTCTGCAGAGATCAGGTGAGGTTGTTTTGCAAAAGTAAGTGCTATGGAAGGGTGTTCATTTGCATGGCGGCAATTTAACTTGAATTTTTTAAGATTTATAGATTTTTCTAATATCGGTTGGATCTCAATACCACTTAAGACACTTGTCTCAAAAAGGATTTGAATAGAAACAGAAGACAGATTTGAATTGCTAAGAGACTCTAAAAGCATTTGATTGATCTGTTTGCTTTCGTCAGGCCCTGTCCCTTCTATCTCACGCACCATTAAATGACTTAAATGGTCTAAAGGATACTGTTTTAAAAAAACGGCAAAAGCGCGTATGTGCACCTCTTCACTTGCTCCAAAGCCTCTTTTCCTTTTGCCGATGGCTAGTGTTCTTATATCAGGATAGCGTTTAATTAGTTCAACTAAGATATCTTCAGGATAAGATCCTTGAATCAAACGAGGAGGGCATAAGCGAAGAGATCCGGTCACACTAGAACAAATTTTATACAGTGCTTTATCGACTTCTGATAAACGCTTTGATCGCGCCTTCATATGAATCAATTTAAAAATATCTAACGGAAGGCTCATCCACGAATCAATTATGTGCATTGTCAAAAACCTTGGAATATGGTTTTCACTATACAGAAAATGTTTAATTATATGACTTCAAGATTTAAGGAAGGTTTTGGAAGGCCATTGCTTGAAGATTCATAGCTTTGTTTCATAATAAGTCCAGCGCGTGCATGTGTCTGAAATCTTTTTTGATTTGGAAAGCTTTAGCTTAGGGCAATTGTCTCCTATGGATTTTAAGAGTGTCTCTCCGGGATTGCTTGAGCTTATAAAGATTAAAGTTTCAAGGTTTGAGAATCCTTGTAGTGTTTTTGCGAGCTGATAATCATCTTGATCAGAGGTCTCCACATGAAGCTTTTTAAGGTTGGGACATTTTGCGCTAAGATTTTTTAAATTAGGAGGGATGAAATCGCAGTGCAGGGTCAAGCTTTCCAAAAGGGGCATTTGTTTTATGAAAGATAGAGTTGTCGAGCGAAAAGGAAATGCAAGTGACAGGTGTTTTAAGTTCCAGGTATGGTTTTTAAAGGCTTGTTCTACTCCAGGAGCAATCCAAGCGTGGTAGCTTGCAGAAAGTGAATCAAGTTTTGTACACCGTCTTAGAGATTTGATTGTTACAGGGCTTATATAGGCGTCAGGTGCCATGATAACAGAGGTCAGTTCGGGTAGATCCTTAAAGGATATGGGGATAGAAAAAGTGGTAATGAGTCCCTGAATTTGAAAATGTTTAAGCCCTTTGGAATTGGTTAAAATAGGCTGTATGTCTTCTCTCCCGAGGCTCTCAAGTGCGAGATGCGGTCTAAAGATGACCGATTCGATTCCAGGGTTGCTCAACGCATTTAAAAAAGCCTTGTTTGTATCATTGGATAAAAGCTTTCTAACATTCAGTTCTTTAACATGAGTTAAAGGGTGATTTTCACTTTTTTTGCAAAAGTCGATGAAAGCGAGGATCCTTTTTTCAAAGCTTAACTCCCTATCATCAAAGGAGCAGGGCTCGAATTTGATTTTTTGGACATGGGGATAGCGGGCAATTAAATCCTCGTAAATGGACACAGGAGAACTTGAGAGTCTTTCTGTTGGCGGTCGAATGCAGATGGACGAGGCAAGCTTGGAAAACATATCCCGTCTTTCCTTATCAACTGCACACCAGTTAGCTCTGCTTTCAGAGGACATGAATTGCCGGATATAACCATAAATTTCAGGTGGAAGATAAGGAATATACGATGGAGTGGGTTCGTAGCTACGTTTCATTTGATCACCTCAAGATCCAGGGATTGTTTCGGGAAGTTGTTTAAGCTGGAGTAGAAAGTCAAAAGGCTCCAACGATTGGATTTTTCTGAGTGGTTCAAATTTAGAAGGGGGCAGTTATTTTTTATTGTTTCTTCAGTATCCTGAAGCTTTTGAGGACCTCTAAAAATAAATACTTCTAGCTTAGAAAGTTGTTTAGTCAGCTTATCAAGTCTTGTCTTGTTCAACTGCATAGGGCTCATGCGCAGCTCTTTTAGGTTCTTGCAATTGATGCCAAGCTCTTCCATATTGGCTTCTTCTGAGAGGCTTGAGCCACGCAATGTAAGGAATTCCAAATGAGGCATGTTTTTGGTGAACCCGAAATCTTCGCACTTCAAGTGAATAGCGAGCCGTTTTAAATTCCATGACTTAGTTAGAAAAATAGCTGCACTTTCTGGATTCTGCATTCCCCCAAGGGCCAATGTTTCTAACCAGCGACACTGAGCGAGGGAATTTAATGCTTCAGCGTTGATGGATATAGATTCAATGATGATTTTTTGGATATTGGGATAGCGTATATTCCAGTCTAGATAGAGGGGTTCTTTTGAAACATGGAGTGATAACACGGATTGAGAGCAGACTGCAGCTATTGCCTTGGATGTTCGAGACATGGCGGATTTAGTTTCATCGCTTAGATAGGGATAAATGCATCCAAAAATCTCAAGTGGAAAGTCGGGGGTGTATGTAACTTCGTAGCCGCGTTTCAAAATAATTTCCTTTTTAATTAAAAATGGATAGATATAATAAAATATCAATAATTAAAAAGTCAAATTATATAAAAAAATAACAGGATAATAGGATAGACAGGATTTTGTACAAATCCTGTCTTTTTATTTGGATGTTAATTAGAGATTTTATTAATCCAGTCTTTTATATCCTCTAGGGCTTCATTGCGGGTGGCTTTGGCGATAGGAAGGTCCAGAAATCCATGAATTACGTCAAGGTAGCATTTATGGGTTGTATTTACGCCGGCGTTTATTAAGGCCTTTTTGTATGCTTCTCCTTCATGTTTTAAGGCGTCATGTTCAGCTTCAATAATAAATGTATTGGGCAAAAGGGTAAGATCGGTGGATTTTAAAGGGGCAGCATAAGGATTTTCTTTATCTTGGGCATTGCTAAGATAGGCATTTAAGAAAAAGTGCATATTTTCATAAGAGAGGAGGGCTTTATCCGGGCTGGATTCGTAGGATTCAGGATTGAGATCAGTTGTTAAAAATGGATAAATCAGGAGTTGTCCTGCTAAATCAAACTGCTTTTGATCGCGGTTCATCAAGGCAACAGCTGCTGCTAAATTGCCACCGGCGCTTTCCCCGCAAATGATGAGTTTTTTAGAGGGTGCATTTTTGTAGGCCCAATGAGTGGCGTCAAAACAGTCTTCAAGAGGAATTGGGAAGGTGTGTTCAGGGGATAGGCGGTATTCGACAGAAATTACGATGGAGTCAGTTATATTGGCAAGTTGCCGGCAGATCATTTCAGCTTCATCTAAGCTTCCATAAACGTATCCCCCACGGTGGAGATAAACGATAACAGGTAAATCGCTAGTGGCTTTTGGGGTGTAGATCCGTAAAGGGATTTCACCATGCCTTCCGGTGATTGTTTTGTTTTCGACCCTAAAAATGGGCGTCAGGCTGTGTTCTGGAATGTGGAAGAGCTTTTTGATCGTTGCACGCTGTTCGGGGATCGGTAAATGGGCAATGGATGCAAAGACTTGCGAAAATCCTTCTAAAAACGCAGCGGCTTCTGCAGATAGGCTTGTAGCTACATTAGACATGATGGCTCCTTATAAAATGAGCCTATCATGGCTGAATGTTAAAATTTAAGTCACTAATTTAACGGGGGGCAGCCTCTTGTTCACTAGGGTGATCGGCGCCTACCATGTATTCCTTAATTCTTACTTGGGGAGCGAGGTAGACCATGTCCTTGATAATGTTATAGGTTTCAGCGAGTTGCAGGTCTGTCGTCCCAAAGTCTTTCTTGCCGGACTCTTCTTGATCGTCAGGGTCTTTTTTGAGGGGTTCTGCTGATTTGTGGTTGATCAGATTTAAGAACGCTTGGTAATTTTTGTTGCTTGCAAGGCGCTGCTTGCTGTTTTTTTGCAGCTGGGCAAGCTCATCTTTCCAGGTTTGGTTCTTTTTCTGCAGGGTGGGCATATAGTAGCGTAGGTACCATGGACGTAAGGAGGGGTCGATGTCTTTCAGTGGGTCGGCAAAAGCTGGAGTGATCTGGTCTTTGTTGGATAGAGTGTGATCGAGGTATTCTTCTCCAAGATGCACATTGGAGTAGGGGCCTGGAACAACGATGTCAGCTTTTACGCCATTGATTTGAGGGGTCTTACCTGAAACGGTATAGTATTTACCGACAGTTACTTTAAAAAAGGACGAGCCTTTGTTATCGGTCACCGTCTGGCTTTGAATGGTCCCTTTTCCATAGGTTTGCTCATCGCCGACAACCATCGCAACGCCGTAGTCTTGCAGGGCTTGTGCGACGATTTCAGCAGCGGAAGCGGTTGCGCGAGAGGTGAGCACTACAAGCGGGCCTGAATAGTCCACTTTGGTGTCCATGTCGCGGTAGATTTTTTCATCGCCGTTAGAGTATTTGGAGATCACAACGATCCCATTTGTGATAAATAGTCCCGCAACTTTCACCGCCTGAGACAAAAAACCACCGCTATTTTCGCGTAGGTCTAGAATGAGGCCACGCAGGTTACCTTGCGCTTTCAATTCAGCAATCGCATTCTCTACATCTTTTTCACTCGTGATCCCTTTGTCGTTTTGATAAAAAGAATGGAGAGTAATTCTTCCAATGATCCCGTCGCCGAATTTCTCAGATGAGACCTCGACGCGGTCTTCATTCATGGCAATCGTCTCCCGTTTGAGATCAACTGTGAATATCTTAGGCAAATTGTCTTTGCCGGTGATTCTTTTGAATACAAGCTGGATCGGTTCGTTCTTTTCACCTTTAAGAAGTTTCATCGCTTTTTCAAATGAGATCTCGCCGGATTTTACCCCATTGATCTCGATCAAAAGATCACCGACTTTGACCTGTCCATCCCGTTCTGCCGGACCGTCTTTAATCAAATTAGCAACTAAAATCCCTTGAGGGCTTTCCTGAAAAGCAATTCCAATGCCTTCAAATCCTTTTTCAAGCCGGAGGCGCATATCATAGGCTTCTTGTTTATTCATGAAGGCGGTGTGGGCATCCAGACTTTTGGCAAGTGCTTTTAATATATGGATGGTCAGGAGATTTTCTTTTTCATTGTCTGGGAGGGCCTTTCCATCTCTTTCAGTAAAAGTATAATTGTTCTCATAGTCACGCACCTGCTTTTCATATAATGCAAGGGCTTGAGGCTCAAAGCCATTGATCCGTTTTTCCCCGAACCGCTTCACTTCAAGCTGAAGAAATTGAATAATGGAGTCGTGGATCCTTTTTCTTAGTTCTTTTTCATTGGCCGCATAGGCAGGGGCCTCATCTCCTTCAATTCCTAAAGGTGTCTTCACCGCTTCGTTGTAAAGTGCTTTTGGATCTTTCTCGATCTCTTTACGGATCTTTCTTGCGCGAACGATCGCATTCTGGATCACATTGTTCAGTTGGATATAAACGCTATAGTCATCTTTATCGTAATTGGCTTTGAGTTTTTCCAGTTGACTGGCAGGCAACTCTTTAAAAGGGGCTACATCGCTTTGTAATAAATAGATGCCTTCCGGATCAAATTGTTCAAAGTAAGATTTGAAGGAGTTTGAAAGGATTTCTCCACTGATCTGCTTCTGGTTGACGTGCTGGGCAAATATCTGCTTCATTACCTTATGGATATCTTCTCTTGTTAAGGCGTCTTGATCGTTGCAAAAACAAAAAAGTGGCAAAAGGAGTATGAAAAGAATATTTCGCAGCATAAGTATCGACCCTTGGGTTATTAATCTCTATATACCTCATTTTAAAGATATACACAAACTAGTATACTGCCGCTCATGGACACAGTTACAATTAAGTCAGCAGAATTTGAAGGGCCAATAGAGCTCCTATGGGCACTTGTACAAAAGAACGAGGTCAATGTCTGCAATTTGGATTTGAAAGACCTGGTGGAGCAATTGGCAGGAGCTTTAGGGGGCAGTGAAGATCACTTGGACCTTGGGGCAGAATCGATTGCCCATGCAAGCAATCTGCTTTGGATTAAAAGCCGGATGCTGCTACCGAAGACTGAAGCAGAAGAGATGATTGCCGAAGATCCCTCCAATCTTCAAATGGCTATGCTGCAAAAACTTGTGGAATATTGCCGCTTTAAAGATGCCGCTTCTCATCTTTCTTTGCGTGAAGAAAAAGCAAAAGAATCTTTTCTTAGACCCTCCTTCCAATTAGAGGTCAAAAAGCCACTTGGAATCGAGCATGTCTCGCTATCAGAGCTAGCTATTGTTTTTCAGTCTGTTCTTGATAAAGCTAAAGGGACTTTAGGGACGATTGAAGAGGAGGAGTGGCGCGTTTCTGATAAAATGCAAGCCGTGCGAAAAACCCTCAAGCAAGAGGGAAGTATTGATTTTGAGGCCCTTTTTTCGGAGGAATGCACGAAACTAGAGCTCATCGTCATCTTTCTTGCTGTCCTAGAGTTAATGAAATTAAATGAAATTCGTGTACAAAAGCAAATAAATCAAATGGTTGTTGTCCCCTATGGCGAAAGAAATTAATTTACTCGATCTTCAAATCCCCACTAAAAAAGCAGTCGAGCACCAGCTGATCCTTCCCAATCTTCTGGAAGGGGAAAGCGAGCCGGTCCGTCTGATCGAGCGGGGGCAAAAAAACCAAATAAAGAAAATTATTGAAGCCTTGCTATTTGCTTCCAGTGAACCGCTTAATTTTCAGCGCCTGCGCGAGATTATCGAAACAAAGCTTCCGCTCAAGCCCAAACTTCTCCGCGATGCACTTGAAGATCTCCGGGAAGATTATATCGATCAACAGCGCTCCTTTATTCTAGAAGAGACACCCCTTGGTTACATCCTAAAGACCAAAGAAGAATATTCCGGCTATGTCGAGCAACTCTTCCGCAATAAGCGGGGAGAAAAGCTCTCACAAGCGGCAATTGAGGTGATGGCGATCATTGCCTACAAGCAGCCCATCACAAAGCCTCAAATCGACGCTATTCGCGGCGTCGACTGCAGCGGCACGCTGCAAAATCTCCTCGAACGCGAGCTCGTTCAGCAAGCCGGCAAGCTCGACGCCCCCGGTCGCCCCACCCTTTACGGCACCACCCCCCACTTCCTCACCCACTTCGGCCTCATGAGCCTAGACGAGCTCCCCGGCATCAGCATTAATTAAGTGTTCATTTGGGGGAGGGGATTGGGCTTTTCTGGCTTTGCCGATCGTGCACGTGCGTGCACTAATGCGTGCTCGGCCCTTCGGAGGGTTACCAACCCACCTTCGGGCCTGTGCCGCATTTCTGCTGTGCCATAAAATCCGCGGTGGCAGCAAATGGGATTTGCTGCAGAGTACGCCCGCTTTGGAAGCGGGCAAAAAGCAGTTGCATGCTGCTTTAAAGTGACCATATTTGGTAGTTAGTTTCATTTGCTCCACTGAGTTCACCCATTGCAATTACTGGCATCGAGCTATTCAGCGCGCTTTTGATTAGATAAAAGGTGCTTGTTTTCTAGTGTAAGTTTGAAGTGTTTATCAAAATCTGATTCAAATAGGTTATCTTGAACGATTCGGTATTTTTCAAACTCACTTTCAGCAAAAGCTTTCGCGACTTCCTTGCTAACTTTTCCCGGATTATCGAGAATCTCTCTTTCGTTAAATTGAAGAAAAGCATTCAATTTTTCGGCCCAGTCTTTCATGGTCATTGGAATGTTTTTTGATGCCCTATCTTCAGCGTAATCAAGGTACATTGTAACAAATCGATCTAGAGATTTTAACTCAGTTTCGTCTAGATAGTTCTTTGCGATTATAACATCAGGCTTGAGAATCTTACCATTTGGAGCATTTTTCCATGATGTCAGTCCCATTTTTTCTTTTTTACAATCAGCTCGCTTAAGAATTAATTCGGCAGCAGTATGACCATGAGTGGCAAAATGGAGTTTGTTTTGTACTTCGGCAAAGAACTGTTGGGTAATATCGGCTTTGGGATTGTAATCCATTGCAGTTGCGTATATGTCGGTGATCTTTTGATAAAACCTTCTTTCGCTTGCTCGAATTTCTCGGATTTCTTCCAATAGGGTGTCAAAGTATGATTGATCAAAGAATACCCCATTTTTTAAACGTTCTTTGTCAAGAACGTAGCCACGGATGGAAAAGTCTCGTAAAACACTTGTTGCCCATTGTCTAAATTGTATGGCTTGATGAGAGTCAACGCGAAAGCCTACAGCAATAATAGCTTCAAGATTATAAAATTCAATATTTCTAGATACATCCCGATCTCCTTCTCTTTGAACTATCCGGAAATTCCGGATAGTTGCTTCCTTGTGCAGTTCTTTTTGACTAAATAAGTTTATTAGGTGTTCATTAATTGTTTTTACTGAGACTTTAAATAGATTCCCCATTAGTTTCTGGCTTAGCCAGACAGTGCCTTCAGCTATCCTAACTTCGATGCTATCTTCACTTGACTGTCCAGTAAAGATTAAGAATTCAGCTGTGCTGTTTCGGATGTTAGCTTTTTTTTCTTCGTGCATAGTCTCCTGCATCTAAGTTTTTTATTATTATGAATCATGATATTCAAAATTGATTTTTAAAGCATCTGATTTGCGAGGGCTTTTAAAGTAGATCAAAAAACCAAGAAACCATCGTTTGTTGATGGGCGTGTGGCACTGAAAGAAGGGAATTGGGGATTTAGGGGGATAAAAAAAGCAAGGCTTTTGGCCTTGCTTTAGATTGTGAGTCTTGATGGACTCGAACCATCGACCCTCTCATTAAAAGTGAGATGCTCTAACCAACTGAGCTAAAGACTCATGGTGACCCCAAGGGGATTCGAACCCCTGTTATCGGAATGAAAATCCGGTGTCCTGGACCAGGCTAGACGATGGGGCCATTT
>CAZOAX010000024.1:8409-12805 GCA_964577735.1 uncultured bacterium | reverse complement strand
GCCTTATCATACCAAACTTTTTTTCTGCAGCTACTTTATCTACTAGATGATTACAGGGAACAAGGCGAGCTTCTTCTTTTATTGGTCTTAAAAGTATAGGGCATATAGCTATAGTACTATTAGCTATATTATTATCGGCAGTGAGATGTGAAGTCATACAAACCTTTGGTTTTTTTAAGAATAATTATAACAGTTTTGTTTAATTTTTGTAAATGGTTTTTTTATTGATATTGTTATTATGAGCTTCGGGTTTTAACTATTTAGATACCCATTCTTCTGCGGAGGCAGATCCCAATTAAAAGGGCGCTGCTTCGACACGAGAGTTAAGCCTTTATCCATTCCAAATTCTGAAATACGATCGGTGTAAACATCAAGATCAAAGCAGCTTAATAGCGCATCTGAGTCACAAGTCCTAAGTATTAGAGGCGCTAGAAATAGCGCCTCTTTTATTAAACTGAAAAATTCTATTGCCCTCTTAATTGAATCCTGTGTGATTCTACATCATCTTCTAATGCCCTCTTAATTGCTTCTTGCAACTCTGCATCATCTATTTTTTCACCATCGTCGGGATAGTAGATCGGTAAAGTTTTTTCAATGTGGTCTTTCAAACCGCCGGGTACAGTTTGGGCTTCGAATTTTTCCGCTATTTTTAGCAGATAATCATGGGTTATTTCTTCAGTTTTAAGCTCTTGCTTGTCCAGCATTTCAAATAAACGGATCCACATGATCAAGGCAGCGCTTCTATCTTTTCCTGTATTGCAGTTAATAATGAGTTGAACTTGATTCGGATCTAGATTTTTATCTTTGACTAAATTGTCATAAAGTATCTTTGCGACTCTCAACCCATTGTTGTCATATCCAAAAGCCCATCGAATGATCCATTGCTCCGTACGCTTTGTTTGATCTCCCACCTTGAGTTCAAGAGCACGTATTTCAAACCATGAATGCTCTTTATTTGCAGAGATGCATTTAACGCTAAGTTCATCATTGGATGACATCATAAACTTAGCTTCTTCTCCTTCTGCCAAAAAATCAAAAGTGTCTTTATCAAGGACACCTCTTTTGTATACCTCTGCAGCAGAAACCAAAGTTGGCGCATCTTCTTTCCAAACCATTTCATAGTAATATTTACGGTCTTCACTTTTTTCTCTTCCGATTTCATTCCAATTATCGTCTACATAAACTGCATCAGAGCCCTTTGGGCTTTCGGCAACGATGTAGGATGGGCCTGAGGTGATCTGCACCTTGTTCGCGGCATAGGCCGTCTTGCCGTCCATTAATCGAACAATAGTTGCATCATTGACATCATTGGCACGGTCGTAGCGACCAATGATTTTCAGAGATCTGGGAAGTTCTGCTTTTGCTGAATCGTGAGGGATTGTGGGCTTATCCAGGATTGTTTGGATCTTATCGGACAATTTTTGCAATTTTTTCTGATGGGAACCAAAAGTAAACAGGCGGTGCCACCAAGTGCGGAATTTATAAAGGGCATCGTCTCTGGCTTCGTATTCCTCAGCTGCTTTATTTTCTACCGTTTTAAGTTTCTCTAGAAAATCTTGGATTTTTTCAAGGTTTTCTACATTTCCGTCAGCGATTTCTTTATGTGCCAGTTTGTCAATCCTATTAAAAACATCTCTAAAGACAAGCTCTTTTGAATGATGTTCTCCTCTGTCATCAGTTAAAACCAATTCAAACCGTCGTCCATACTTTCTATCTGCCGATTTATTTTGAACAGTTACACTAGCAAGATTGGCTGGTGTGAGATCTTTAAGGCGAAAATCTGGACTGCTCATAATAGCACTTAATTTGGTTTTTAATTTAATTATAATGCTATTAGATATTTATATTTATTTCTTTAATGCTTCTTAATCGTTTTGATGTAAAATTATGTAAAAATTTTATTGGAGTGAATATGTCTTTAAATCCTTGTTCTCTTGTGATCGGTCAAAATTTAACCAAAAACATACCTGTTGAATGCAAGTCTGTAGATAATGCGCTCCCAAAAGACCTATTTGCCTTCGCGCTCACCTATGTTCCTCTTGCAGATAGACCAGTGGCTAAAGGTGTAAGCAAGTCTTGGGATTCAGCTGTATTAGCTGGGACAAAAGAGCAGGAAAGTGTACTCCTTCGAGCTTTTGACTCATCCCTGATTGAAAAGTTAGCGACGAAATATCCGGACATCACAACAAAAATCAGCGAATTAATCAAAACTAACAAAATTCCATCAGCAAAAGACTTAAATGAAATCCAATCGGAGCTACTTGATTTGCGCGATAAAATTGTAGCTATATTAACATCCGTGGAAGATGAAGATCTCATTTTTCTAATGGACCTACCTGTCTCGCCGCTCTTTTTTGATCAAATTTGTTATTTAGTTGATGTTGAAAAGCGACTAGTTGCGGACAAGAGTGAGGGGAACATACTGAAGATCGCTGAAGAGGTTTGTGAAAAGGGATTTACAGAAAAATCTATTGGCATAGTAACAAAATGTCCGGGTCAGGTCAGTCCGAATATGAGTCAGAGTGTAAAGAAAATGGCTATGAAGTTATGTGAAAAGGGTCAAGAGGATAGCGCTTTTAAAATGCTTCAAACAATAGCAAAAAGTCAAGGTAGATCAGTCGGCACAAATCGCTTGGATCCTGCTTTAGTTGTTGTTGTTCAAAAGATTTGTGAATTGGGAAGAATAGATCTCGGAAATCAACTCAAAGATTATATTACAAATCCTTTTAAATGCCAAAATGCTAGTAAAATGATAGTGGAGTGTATTTATCAGCAAAATAGATTCGATGAATTTATTTTGCCTACACTTAATACGCCTAAATTTAAGTTGGGTGATTTTCTTCACTATCTCGAAGTGCTGGTAGTAAATAAGAAATTTGATGAGGCTATTCAATTAGTAGGGTTGATTGAAAATTCGAGTGTGATCAATGAATCAAGCAAAATATTAGCGATGAGTTTAAGTGACATCCAAGAGTTTGATAGGGCTACAGAGGTCGCAAACAAGTTGCCTGATGACTTGAAAAATCCAGCTTTGGCGTACATCGCAGTAGGAGCCATAGCAGCGGGAAATTTTGAAAAAGCGATTTTAATCACTGCCGATTTACCTGAAGTGTTTAAAAAGAAATGGTCAAAGTCGTTGTCTGTAACTCAGTTGGTCTTAGAAGTTTGGAAAGCACTAGAATGTGTTGATACGGACTTAGACAAAGCTTTCATGAAGATTGCGGAGGCAAACTGTCGGTTTGAGTTTGATTTAGTTTGTAAGCTAATACCCATGATCACAAATGAAAAGTTAAGAGATGTCACGTGGAGTCTAGTCGCAGAAAAATTACAAAAAGCGGGACATAGCGAACATGCTAAAATCGCCTTAGAAAAAAATTCTACTGCGGAAAGTAAAGTTTGCGAATTGAGTACATTTGATGTTTCGACAATCAATACCCCAGAATTTAAAATCGGCGATTTCCTTGCTTATCTTGATTCCTTATTCAAGGAAGGGCAATCTGGTTTAGCTTATCAGTTAATTGCTAAGATTGAGAATGAAGAGTTAAGGAACGAAATAGAAAATGAACTACTTTACATGTGATACAGGAGTGAATTTAAAACAAAATGCGCTAGTACTAGCGCATTTTGTTCATGAAAAATGTTATAGCGTCTTTATTCGAAATTGAAGCTCTGTTTGCCATTGGTTTTTTGCGATTGGATCAGGTATTAGATCGATTATTTCTTTCGCGTTGTTAAAGTTGTGCCAACGGAGATGGATCACAATCAAATCTTCAAGAAGGTCAGGCTTATTAGCTGCTTTTGCAACTTCAAGCATCTTATTTAAAATTCTGCGATCATTGATTTCCAGGTTGCCATGGAATCTCGCGTTATTGAAGTAGCGCATGATATGGCGTAAGTATAAGGCTCTTTTCTCTGTACCGCTAATTTGTTTAGCTAGTTCAACGGCTGTGTCAAGTGCTGCTTCTTCAGGGTAAATAGGCGCTAAAAGTTGGTCTAACTGAAGAATTAGATTGGCATTTTTCTGCTCTAAAAGGAATAGGGTATGACTAATTCTTTCCGATAAATGATCCATTTTGCTGTGATGCGATTTAAAACTCAGCAGCCTATGCCAGCTAGTACGGAATTTATAGAGGTCATCTTCACGATTGGCGTACGTCTGGGAAGCGTCGTTCTCGGCTATTCTAAGTTCATTCAAAAATAGATGGATTGTAGTTAATGTTTCGATGTCGCCATTGTCCATTTCTTTACGGGCAAGTTTATGGGCTTTTTTGTATATGTTTTTAAATATCAGTTCTTTAGATCTTAGCGTTTGGCCGGTTTCATCTCTTATTATAAGCTGAAATCTTCTTCCATAAGATCTGTTTTCAGATTTGTCCTCTTTAGTGAGTTAATTTTT
>CAZOAX010000024.1:0-8399 GCA_964577735.1 uncultured bacterium | reverse complement strand
GCCGTTATTTCATTGATACTAAAAGTATTTATTGTCATATTGCCTCAATTATTTATTTAATAAATTATGCAACTATCAATAAATAATTGTAAACAATATGTTTTTAATTACCGGTGGATTAAATTTATGATTATTACGAATAGAACTATGAAGATGATCTGATTTTAATTTTTTCCAGAATGAAATCGGTAAAGCGACGTACATTGATATGGACATGGCTTGTTTGACCGCTCAACACAAGATATCGTTGAGACAGCAAAAAGAACTGGTGCTAGCGTAGCAGGGCCGATCCCTCTACCTACACGCCGTGAGATCTTCACCGTTTTACGTTCACCTGTTATCGACCGTAAATCCCGTGAACAGTTCGAGATCCGTACGCATAAGCGTTTGATCGACATCGTCAACCCAACCGGAAAAACAATTGATGCCCTTAAAGGCCTCACATTGCCAGCCGACGTAGACATCAAGATCAAAGCCGCTTAATAGCGCTTCGAATCACAGTCCTTAAGTTCAGAGGCGCTAGAAATAGCGCCTCTTTTTTTCTAGTTGTCAATTTTACATTAGTTTAAGAGGCTTTACATGAATATCTTTTGTAAGAGGGTATTCAATGTCTCCAGGATAGATCACGGTCAAAGAATCAAGAGAAAGATCTTCTTTAGCAATCTGCATTGATTTTGTTAATTTAGGGGCTCCAGAATATTTGATTTCAAAACCATGTTTTTTTCCATTTCTGACGATAAGCAAATCTAATTCTGCTTGCTGGTGTGTTCCCCAGAAATAGCACTCACTCTGCTCTGCATTAAGATGGAAAATGATCTGTTCTAGCGCAAACCCCTCCCAAGAAGCTCCTAACTTAGGGTTGAGCAATAAGTCAGCTTCACTATTGATTCCGATCAAGGTGTGGAAAATGCCACTATCTCGAATGTATATTTTAGGAGTCTTAACTTGCCTTTTTCCGATATTTTCATACCAAGGCTGTAGTTGACGTACCATAAAAGTTCCTGTAAGGATATCTGCGTACTCTTTCATTGTTTTATGGGACATTCCAAGCGAACGACCTAGCTCTGAAGCATTGAACATATTACCATGATAATGGGCTAGCATCATCCAGAAGCGTCTTAGCTGTTCCGCAGGAATATTAATGCCTAAGGATGGAATGTCCCTTTCCAAAAAAGTCTTGATATATCCTTTGCGCCAATCCACACTGATTTCATCGCTTTCTGCTAAAATAGACAGCGGATAACCCCCTCTTAACCATAATTTTTCCATTTGATGGAACTCATCAAACATAAATGGGGTCAACTCAAGATAAGTAATTCTTCCAGCTAATGTTTCGGAGGACTGAGCAATTAAATCACGAGATGCACTCCCAAGAATGAGGTAGCGCTGATTCAAATCTTTGTTATCCACTAAGACCCGTAATGTTTCAAATAAATTTGGTGCTCTCTGAATTTCATCAATAACAATTAAGCCAGTCAATAATGATAAAGATAGAAGGGGATCGCTTAATCGTTCACGATCGCGATAGTTTTCAAGATCAAAATAATTTTGTATGGGAAAATGCGCTTGTTTTTCGATATATTGTTTTGTCGCTGTAGTTTTCCCGCATTGTCGTGGACCTAGGATAGCTACTACTTTTGTGACTCTGAATGCCTGCTCTATTTTTTTAAGAAATGACTCTCTAATCATTGTATTTCCATGAAATTTGGTGTCTATATTCCCATATTTCATGGGACAGAATAAAATTTCAAGCCATTTTCTTAACAGGGGCGATGCAGCTGGGTAAAAAGACAACGGTGAAGGCAAAGTCAAAACCAAGTTTTGGGATGCGACCGGTTTAAATGCCTGTTGATGTTAGAAGGGAGTAGAAGAAAAGGTTAAGCTTTCCTAACTCTTCGCTCTAATCCGCAAGATCAATTACATGTTGAGTGCTGTCGAGGGAGACGTATCCGGAGCGGAAGATGTAGTCGCCATTGGGGGAACGCTTGTAGACTTCGTAGCCTTCAGAATCGGAGACGTTACGGAGTTCCCAGTCCTTAAGTTCAAAGGCTCTAGAAAAAGCGCCTCTTTTTTTATTTATGTTCTGAATTCATGGTTGATTCTAAAAAAAAATGCATTCTTTCCTTTAAGAAATTGTCGATCTTCAAGTGTAAGAGGTAGATGATGGAAGCATTCCCTGAATGTCAGAAACACGCTCCAAATATTAGATTCGAAAAATTCAGTCAATTCATGCATTTTTTCTTCATTGCTGCATACTCCATAGTGAATTTCTTTTATTATTATATGTCCATCAATCACTTCGTAATCAATCATATCTCTAAGTGCAGCATAAGAGTGATGCGTAAATTTGGACTTCATATTATAAATTTCATCTGATAGCGCCTTATTGTCTATTCCATCATTTGGAAGATGTTTGTTCCAATGTCTTGATATTGCTCCTCTACAGTGTCCGTTTCCTGGTATTATATTTTGGCGAAACCATTTATGTAAGGCAATTTTGCCTTCTTGAGTGTCTTTAGTAAGAATAAAATAGTGGGCTAATGTAAGTCCTTCATCTATTTCGCGCAATAAAGCTCCAGAAAAAAAATATCCGTTTTGCATAGAGTAGCAAAATAGTTCGAGTGCACCGATTACTCTTGAAAATATTAGGAATCCAGCACATTCAGCAGATCCAAAATGATACCCATTAACTAGTCCTAAATATTTTTTATGGATTGATTTAAGTTGATGGATGTGTTTTTTATAGGTTTTTAACAGCTCGAGTCTTTTAGATTTAAAAATTTCGTGTTTTGGCTTTTCTATCATTCTGTAATAGTTTTCGACACGAATTGAATTCTGTAAAGCAGGAAGATAGTTTGGAGAAAAGCTATATTTTTCAAGTAATTTAGTAGTAACTGAAGGTCGCTCTCTAAAATTGACTTGTATCGTCTCTTGATCTTTTTTAATCCATTCTTGTACCGGTTGTAAGGGCAGGCCTAAACTAGAAGCTAAATATTCAACGGAGATCAACTCATTTGATGATTGTGCTTCAACAGGCTGAGAAGCGTTAAGTTTATCAATGATTTCCATCTCAGAGACAGGTTTATAATCGCATACATCTACGCAAACATTTATCTGATTAGCAAAAGTGGTACTCTTGTTATGAACGTGTCCATGTAATTGGAAATATAAGGGATCTGACTTTGATGGTCGGTGAATAAGTTCGACCGTATGGTGTCCAATTTTTATGTGTAGGGATTCTACAACAACATTAAACCCGATTCGATACATGTCTCCGGGATGTCTATCTAGATCGCCACGAATGCAAATTTTATGACCGTTCAATTGATTGCAGATAGAGTTTAAGTGTTCAACACTGCCTTGCCCAAAATCTCCTAGAAAAAAAACCTGATCATTTTGTCCGATATGATTATTCCAATTGTCTATCAGATCCTTGTTCATTTCAGCAGTGGATGGATATGGTCTTGCAGCGTCTTTAATGATGCTTTTACGGGAAAAATGAGTGTCAGAAATAAACCATTTTTTCATATTGTGCCTCTAGAAAATGTAATTGATCTAGAGCTTTTTCCAGAGTCTTCCTTCGATCACGGTGCGATAAGGGTCGAGGGAGACATATTCAGAGCGAAAGATGTAATCGCCGTTTTCCTGCCGTTCGTAGACTTCATAGCCTTCAGAGTCTGAGACATTGCGGAGTTCCCATGCGATTGATTCCGGTGTGATGACGCCTTTGCCGGAAACTGTGCCCATCGATTCATTGGCGAGGGTGAGATGGAAGGATTTATCTGTGATGTCTGAGAATGTGAATATATTGCGATTGGTTTGGTCGAGGCCATGGAGTTCTACTTCATGGAGCCAGATGAAGCCTGAGTCTGTTTTGTCGACGAGCTGCCATTTGGTGAAAAAGCGAACGGTTTCAGGGGAGGAGGCGAAGGCGATCTTTCCTTCTCCGATCCAGGTGTCTTCTTGAAAAATAAAGTGTGGTGTCAAAACATGAATCTCCGGCTATAAACGCTTTGCAAAAGGCCAAGCGCAGTTAAAGTTGCAAGGCTGGAAGATCCTCCGTAAGTGACTAGTACTAAAGGAACTCCGGTAATGGGTAATAGGCCGCACATCATCCCGATATTGACAAGGACGTGCATGGCAAGGTAGACCGTAATACCTGCAGCTAAAAGTCTTCCGAAGTTATCCTTTGCAACAGCTGCAACTTGGAAACTAAAATAAAGCAGTGCATAGTAGAGCGCAAGTAAAATGATCAGGCCAATAAAGCCAAATTCCTCACCAAAAGCAGGAAAGACAGAATCTGTATAGGGCGCTGGCAGAAAACCGTTTCCGGAAAAAGCGCTTTTGCGCCAACCGCTTCCAGTGAGACCGCCCACAGCAATAGCAATTTCAGCGGCTTTCTGGTGGTGTGTATTGGGGTCAAGTCTGTCGAATTGATAGTCTTTGAGCACATAGCTTGCATAAGGGCGGATATCTTCATGTGGAAGGATCCCGGAAAAGATCAGGGCGACGAGTAAGAGCATGGCAAGGCCGATAAACGATAGGACTTTGATCACTTTGGGGTGAATGCCTCCAAAATAGAACATGACAAGTGTGATGGGGAATAGAACAAGCGCGGTTCCAAGATCTGGTTGTTTTAATATGAGCAGGAAGGGGATGCCGGCAATGATCCCTCCCCAAAAGGCTGTGTTGAAGTCATTGGGTTTGGCGCTTCTTCTTTCTAAAAACCAGCTCAAGCTGATCACTACAATCAATTTGGCGTATTCGGAAGGTTGGACATTGAGTCCGATGATGGGGATCTTATACCACCTGTTGACCCGTTGGATCGCATCGGTAAAAAACAGGCCTACAAGTGAGAGGATCATCAGGGCGTATAGGAGCCAAGTGATCTCGCGCAGTTTGTTGTAATTGAATCCTGCAAGAAACAGGAACATAATGCCGCCAAGCATGAATCCTTCGATCTGCCTTTTGACTTGCGGCGTGAAAAAAGGCTCCTCGCTTAAATCCAATGCAGGTTCGAGTGAAAAGGATGAGACCACAAGCAAGCTGATCATCATCAAAATGAAGATGATGGGAAGCACGCGAAAATCAATCCTGGAAAGCGCCTTATACGACCACATTAAGAGCCTTTTTTTATTTCACCACTGAATCCAATGAGGAAAGATGTGGCGACGAGAATACTTGAATTGAAGTAAAATAACGCAGAGACGCAGAGACGGTGAGACGCAGAGAACACATCTTTTTGTGCTCGAAGAGCACAAAAAGAGCTTGTGCCAAAGGAACTTATAGCGGGCCTAAGGCCCGCTATAAGTTCCTTTGGCATTTTTCTTTCTCTGCGTCTCACCGTCTCACCGTCTCTGCGTCTCTGCGTTTAGTTTCTTTGTGCCTTCGTGTTGAATATTGAAGGAGATGGGGATAAAAGATCCATAGGAAATAAATGGAGGGATGTTGATAATCCTAAAGCTATGCAGATCAAAAGAATTCATTTCGATAGCATTGGATCGACCAATACGTGGGCAAAAGAACATGTAGAGGAGCTGGACTCTGACTGTTTGACTATCATTACAGCCGATGAGCAGACAGCGGGGCGTGGACGGTTTACGCGTGATTGGGTGTCGCCAAAGGGGTGTAACCTCTATGTGACCTATGTGGTTTTTGTGAAGGACCTGCGATTTTCCATTGGAAATTTGCCCCAAGTTCTGGCTCTGGCTGCGCTAGAGGCTCATGTTTCAGTTGGTATAAAATGGCCAAATGATTTAGTGATCGGAAAAAAGAAACTGGGCGGGATCTTATGTGAGGTCGTGCAATGCGATTTTGGATATGCGGTCGTAGTTGGCCTTGGATTGAACATCAATATGCCAAAGAGCTATTTTGATAAAATCGATCGTCCGGCCACTTCATTACTGGAAGAATTAGGGTCTGTGCAAGATCGTGAGCACATATCAGAAAGGATTCACAAGCAATTTATTTTGTATCTTACCCTTTTTCTTGAAAAGGGCTTTACTCCTCTTTTGGACAGTTTCCGAAAGGCAATTGTTCATCAAACAGGAGAGATCATTCGATTCTCCAATTTCCAAACAGTGATTGAAGGAGCCTTTCAACGTATTGATGACAAAGGTGCTCTTGTTTTAATTGTGGATGGAAAGGAAAAAACGTTTACAAGCGGCGAACTACTTTAACGGTTATACTCATGACATATGACATCAAATTAGATCACATTTTCAATACGGTCGATACTGTTGTTTTAAGACAGTCCATTATTGATAACTACCTTGTCCGAAAGGGTGTGACAACACTCATTGATAAATTGAACCGTTCCAGTGTCGTGATCTTTGACGCGGTCAATAAAGAATGGCGGGATGGAAACAAAGTGATCAATACAACACTTAAAACGACCTTCCTTCCTTTTTCAGTGGCTAAGATCCATCATGATATGATGATGAATTGTTCTTGTGGAGAGGATTATGCCGATCGATTTAATACGATCGTGGATAGCATAGTAGATGCCTACACTCTGACAATGATCCCGATTGCAAGGCAGCAACAGATCGATCAATTGGAAGCTGCCTTGATTCCTCTTGAGCAGCAGCAGGCTGATGCTTTAGCGGATGTGCAGGTGGCAACTACAGTGGTTGTAGATGATCAGT
This sequence comes from uncultured bacterium, assembly GCA_964577735.1. Classification (GTDB taxonomy): domain Bacteria; phylum Chlamydiota; class Chlamydiia; order Chlamydiales; family Parachlamydiaceae; genus CAZOAX01. The sequence goes on along the minus strand of CAZOAX010000024.1, from coordinate 1,752 downwards.
TGGAAGACATGAAAAATGACCTGTTAGATAAAGAGCGACAGATAAACAGTTTAAATCAGACGATTGTAGCGCTCAATAATTTCCACACAAAAATGATTCAAGATAAAAATAACATCAGCAATTTATGGGGCCTTGTCGGTAATGGGTTTGAAGATACGGCAGCAAGATTGGTTGCTATAGCTAAGCAGCAAAATATCTATACTAATCAGTTAAAAACCCCGCTTCAGATTCAGCAAACCCTTACAGTCGCGAATGCCAGGCTGCAGAACTTAACTGCAGATAAAGATTCTCTAGATCAACAGATTGCCACACGTGAGGATCAAAATAATCAAGCGCAGCAGCAGCGCGAATTAGCGGCCCTGAGGGTCCTTTCGGCCGTTGCTGCCCAAATTTCACGCATCCGCGCCCAGCTCGACGCGTTGTAACCCATAGGGATTAATAACGTTCCCGTTCCCGTACGCGTTCCCTTACCCGACTTGTCCTTTTTATAAAAATCGGGAAAGGGAACGCGTACGGGAACGGGAACGTTTTTTTGTGCAGAGATGCTTACTTAGAGCAGGCAGAGCCTTTGCCGCAAGGGCAGCAAGCGGAAGGGGCTGTTTTTGACTTGTAGTCTGTTTCGTAGAAGCCGGAGCCGGCAAAACTGAGGCCGATGCCACCGCCGATTTTACGGAAAAGGGTGTCTTTTAAGCAGCTTGGGCATTGCGTAAGAGGAGATGCAGACATCTTCTGCATCTCTTCAAATTCATGAGCACATGTTTTGCAAACGTAATCGTATGTCGGCATTACATATCCATTCCCATTCCGCCCATGCCACCCATACCCATTCCACCCATTCCACCCATGCCGGACATTTGAGGCTGTGCGTCCTTGGGTTTTGGTTTATCTGTGATGAGGGCAGCTGATGTCAAAAGCATAGAGGCAACAGATGCAGCATTCTTTAAGGCGGTTCTTGGAACACGCGCTGGATCGATGACGCCAGCAGCTGTCAGGTCCGTGAATTCATCGGTATTGCCGTTGTATCCATAGCTGCCTTTTGCTTCGTAAATTTTTTCAGCAATCAGATTGCCTTGCTTGCCGCAGTTGGATGCAATTGTTGTTGCTGGCGCAAAGCAGGCTTCACGGATGATCGCTACGCCCATGGCTTCTTCTTCATCGACTTTGAGTTTGTCGAGTGCGTGAACAGCTCTCAAAAGCGCAACTCCGCCACCGGGAACGATCCCTTCTGCAATCGCAGCTCTCGTCGCATGGAGTGCATCTTCTACACGGGCTTTCTTTTCTTTCATTTCGGTTTCTGTGGCAGCGCCTACATTGACCACGGCTACACCACCCACTAGTTTTGCTAAACGCTCTTCCAGTTTTTCTTTATCGTAGGAAGATGTATTTGGGTTTGAAAGCTCTTGCTTAATGCTTGCGACACGTTCTTTAAGCTGTTTAGGATCGCCTTCACCATCGATGATGGTCGTCGATTCTTTAGTGATCTTTACAGTTTTAGCCTTGCCGAGTACGTCCGCTTCCACTTCTTCGATTTTCATGCCGAGTTCTTCTGTGACAACAGTTGCACCGGTGAGGATGGCGATATCTTGTAACATGGCTTTTTTCTTATCGCCAAAGCCCGGGGCTTTTACAGCTGCGATAGGAAGGCCACCTTTCAATTTGTTGACAACCAGAGTTGCAAGCGCTTCTCCGTCTATATCTTCTGCAATGATTAAAAGCGGTCTTACTCCATTGGCCATTGTTTTTTCTAAGATC
>CAZOAX010000023.1:0-12845 GCA_964577735.1 uncultured bacterium | reverse complement strand
CACAAAAGATGGTAGCGGATCCGGCATGTTGAAAACACCTGAACTGATCGGCGAGGTTATTTGCAACATGGTAGCAGCGGTTAAAATCCCGGTTACTGTCAAGATTCGCGCAGGATGGGATGAAGAAAATATCAATGCGCCTTTGATCACCAAAATTGCAGAACAAGCAGGCGCTAAGGCGATATGCATTCATGGACGTACAAGAAAGCAAGGTTATAAAGGGCCTGCTAATTGGGGTTGGATCAAAGAATGTGTCGATGTAGCAAATACAATCAAAGTCATTGGAAATGGCGACCTCTTCTCAAAAGAAGCAGCTTATAAAATGTTTGATGAAACCGGTTGTGATGCGATCTTGGTTTCACGTGGAACGCTTGGAAATCCCTGGATTGTGCAAGATATTATGGATTACTTAGATGAAGCACCTGAATATAAGCGCAGCCTTGAAGATTGCAGGCAAGCATTGATCCAGCATTTTGAGTCGATTGTCAATTATCACCATCCCAAACGCGCGGTTACCGATATGCGACGTGTAGGTTGCTGGTACCTGAAGCGTTCTTCCGGAACAAAAGTCTTTAGAGAAAAAATCAGTAAAGCGACATCACTTGATGAAGTGCGCATACTCATTCAAGAATTTCCACTTGAAGAGCTCGGGCCTGGTGATTCGCAAGGAATGTGCGAGGAAGAATGCTAGAATTGCATGCGATTTTTTCTGGAAAAGTTCAAGGGGTCGGCTTCCGCTATACAGCAAAAAGTTTTGCCGAGGGTCTTAAAGGAACTGTCAAAAACTTGCCGGATGGTCGTGTGGAGCTTTATGCGCAAGGCACTAAAATCCAGTTAGATGAACTCATTCAATTGCTGGAAAATGAATTTCAAATTACAGAAAAGAAGATCCATTTCAATGAAATGACCTCTTCTTTTCCGGATTTCCGAATCTTAGATTCGTCCGAGTAGCATCAGAATAAGGACGATGATCAAGATGGTACCAAGAATTCCGCTTGGACCATACCCCCAACCTGCGCTATGCGGCCAAGTCGGTAGCGCGCCGATCAAAATTAAAATTAATAGAATTATTAATATTGTGCTTAACATGAATTTTCCTCCATTCTGCCTATAATTTCACAATAACCGACCCTCCACCTTTGTCAATAAAAATTTTCTTATTTATCCAGATTTCCGCTATATTCAATTTAAAACTAATGAAAAAATTCAACACAGAGACACGAAGACACAGAGAATATTTATAAGCATCCTCTGTGTCTTCGTGTCTCTGTGTTGAATTTTTATAGCTTTTAACCTAGAGGCAATTGGTGTCAGAAGAATTATATGATTCCTATAAAGAGCTGTACGATGTGGTCATTCCGGATTTGGACTACTATTTGCGCCAAATTGATTGTCGTGATGGTTGTCCGGTTAATACGGATCCCCGCGGTTACATGATTGCGCTGCATGCAGGAAAGTATTTGGAAGGATACAAGATTGCAAGGGGGCCAAATCCTTTTGCTTCTATTTGCGGAATGATCTGCGGCGCTCCCTGCGAAATCAGCTGTCGGAGAGATCGGGTAGATAAAACTTTGACTATTCGCGCGCAAAAAAGATTCTTGACGGAATGGCATGGTCTTGGGCTGGAAGCGCACATAAAGTCATTAGAGATGAGTTATGCAAGGGGAAGTGTCAATCCAACGCCTAATGGATTAAAAGTGGCCTGTATTGGTGCCGGGGTTGCTTCGATGACTGCAGCGCATGACCTACTGCGGTTAGGGTACGCTGTTGATGTATATGAAATGATGCGCATGGCCGGCGGAATGCTGACATACGGCGTTCCTTCCTATCGATTAAAAAATTCAGTCGCTTTGAATGAGTGCGGAGCAATTGAGTATTTGGGTGCCAAAGTCCATCTCAATACTAAAGTAGGGCGGGATATTTCTTTTAATGAATTGCAGGAAAAGTACGATGCTATATTTATCGGCGTCGGTCTTTGGAAATCACGCGACTTACCTATACCTGGAGCTGATAATCCCGATGTGATTCGCGGTATTGAGTATTTAAGGGTGCGATGTGCTGATGAAAAGTGGAAGATCGGGGAAAATATGGTCGTTGTTGGCGGGGGTAACGTAGCATTTGACGTGGCACGTACTTCTATTCGCAATGGGGCAAAACATGTCACCATGGTCTGCTTGGAATCACGCGATGAACAGACTGCCGATGAATTTGAGATTGAAGACGGGATAGAAGAAGGGATTAAACTGATCAATCGTGTCGGCCCCCTTGAAATTCTCAGAAATGAAGAGGGAAATATTACCGGAATCAAAATGCAACGACTTTATTCTCTCTTTGATTATTCCGGAAAATTTGCTCCTCAATATGTTCCGGACTCTGAATTTGTGATTCCATGTGACTCAGTTGCCCTTGCGATTGGTCAAGGAATGGATATGAGCTTGTTCAATGGCTGGGATAAGAAAAATGAGCTTGTGATCGAGCGCGGAATTATAAAAACAGAACGCGGAACATGTCGGACAACGGTTAAAAATGTGTATGCAGGCGGAGATGCAGCATTTGGTCCGGCACTTTTTATTACGGCGATCAGGCACGGTCAGGAGGCTGCCCGGGCGATTGATGAGGATTTAAGAGGTGCAAAACCTTACCAGGAATTTTCATCTGAGTGGACTGAAGTGACTCCCATGCGGGATAAGACCTATTTACGTACAAAATGGGCCCTTCCAACATTGCAACCGGTGGATTTAAGAATTCATAATAGCGAGCTTGTTGAAAATAACTACACCCCTGAAGCCGCCCATCAACAGTCCAATCGATGCCTGCAGTGCCATATCAACCCTGTATTTGATGGCACATTATGTATCAAATGCAATGGATGCGTAGATGTGTGCCCCTGCAGCTGTCTGAAGCAGGTGCCAATTAGTAAGTTGAATTTGGATACAGGAAATGGAAGCATTAGAAAAGCAGTCGACAATTTTTACGGAGTCGACTCAGCAGCTTTAAGCGATGAGGAATTGGCATCCATGGGAACTGCGATGTTGAAAGATGAAGACCTTTGCATCAGATGCGGTCTTTGTGCTGAAAAATGCCCTACACAGGCTGTTACAATGGACGCCATGAACTATTCATTCCGGTGGATTGGATGATTGCGCTTATTTCAAGCTCACTTGCATTCAGTTTAGGGTTTTTTCTTATCTATGTCTTCTATCTAAAAAGAGGGCAATTTGAGGATGACGAAGATGTCAAATATCAAATCTTTCGTGATGAAGAAAACTGACAACCTGTGTTATATAGAAAAGATTTCAATAACTTATCGATGTAATCATGCCGAAATACCGCAACTCACTTAACGTAGATCCCGATGATAAAGACCCCATGATCACCCGCAGGTCTTTTTTAGCCATGATGGGGGTTGGAGCTTGCTTGCTTGGAGCCGCCCAATTGACAAGTGCTTCTCTTCTTGGTTTTTTGTATCCCAATGCAATGAAAGCACCTCCCAGCATATTTTCAATAGGACGTCCGGAAGAAGTTTTATCCCGGGATGGAAAAATTTTCTATCCGAAGCAGAAAGCATTCATTGAAACAGATGCTGGCAGAGTACGTGTACAAACGGCTGTCTGTACACATTTAGGCTGCACAGTCAACATGACAGATACGGGATATTCCTGTCCTTGTCATGGCTCTACATATGACCGGCATGGCTTGAATACAGGCGGCCCGGCTCCGCTGCCGTTGACCTATTATCATGTATTCCGCGGGGCTTCTGGCGATATTATGGTAGATAAATCAAAAACCACTCTTGATTGGGAAGCTGCTTGGTACTCCCCTACGGTATAAGGAATTATGGAAAATTTTAAAGGAAAACCGCGTGAGAGTTGGGGAGAGTATTTACTCAATCTTCCTTCCTTATTTGTCCGGTCAATCTTTCGGCATAATTACCCGAACAATGATGTAGACCGTTCTGAAATTGTTTTTAAAAACTTTTTTCTCCATTTTCATCCGGTCAAATGCCATAAGCATTCTTTAGACCCATTTTATACACTAGGTCTTGGTACGATTTCAGCAAGCCTCTTTTTTATCCTCGTCTTTACAGGGATTGTCTTGATGTTTTACTACATTCCGGCAGAAGATCGGGCTTATGACATCATGAAGGACTGGCAGGACACAACCCCCTTTGCTATGATGTACCGCAATATGCACCGTTGGGGCGCGCATATGATGGTTTTATTTGTATTCCTGCATATGTCACGTGTCTTTTACACGGGTAGTTATAAAGGAATGCGCAGATTCAATTGGGTCATTGGCGTGATGCTCCTTGTGTTGACGTTGCTCTTGTCTTTCACAGGGTATCTTCTCCCTTGGGACCAGCTTGCATTCTGGGCGATTACAGTAGGAGCCAATATTGCCGGATATGTGCCAAACTTGCCTGGCTTTGAATACAATATCAATCGGGTGATGCTGCTTGCTTCAACAAGTGTGGGTCAAGATGCATTGATCCGTTTTTACGTGCTGCATGTGGCCTTTCTCCCTCTTCTTACTGGAACATTGATCGGGGTGCATTTTTGGAGGATTCGAAAAGATGGAGGGCTCTCGATGCCCCCTGAAACTTTTCGTCCGGAGCCCTATCGTGTAGTCCAGCGTTCTGATACAAAAGAATCTTTTGCACCCGGAGTAAGGCGTACCTATGGGTTGATGGAGCTTGTTCGTGGAACTTGCCCAACTGTAGATAAGGGTCCTTATAACTATGTCTTTACATGGCCGCATCTATTACGAGCAGAACTAGTTGCTTTCTTTTTTTCTTTGATATTGGTGCTTGCTCTTTCCTTTATCGATGCACCTCTTGAAGAGCCGGCAAACCCAAGTAAACCACCTAACCCATCTAAAGCCCCTTGGTACTTTTTAGGGCTGCAGGAAATGGTCGCCTATGATGCCTTCTGGGGCGGTGTCGGCGTTCCGGGGTTGATCGTTGTGGGATTGATGTTGATCCCCTATCTTGATCGCAATCCTCATGGTGAAGGCGTGTGGTTTCATAAAAGCCGCTATATTGCCATATTCTTATGGACCACATTTATGACATGGCAGGGAATATTGATTATCATCGGGACTTATTTTAGAGGCGCTAATTGGGGATGGGTCTGGCCCTGGACCGAAAACTTTGCACGGCATTAGGAGATAAATGAGAGGAAATGCTTATCAGTATGCCCTGATTGGATCCGGAATTGTAGCGACAGCTCTTTTTGGGATGTTTTTTTATCGCGAGATGTTTCCTGAATATCTCATTTATCAAAAAGATTATGTGGCTTTGGAACAATTCAGATCGCAATATACAGGTGATCCACCTCCTCAATTTAAGGAGGGGATTAAACAGATTGTGATCGAGCGGGAAGATAAGGGGCCCCCTGTCATTGATCGGTGCATATCTTGCCACGTTGCCCTCCAGATCGAAGATTTTTCCCCTACCAAAATTGCACGCGACATCAATGGGAGCATTATCTATGAAAAGGATGGAATTCCTAAAAAGGTAGACAATCCCAATTTTATCTGGAAGAAATTAAAAGAAGCCATTGAGATTGAAAAAGACCCGAACGTAAAAGCTCACTTGGAGTCTTTATGGACTGCAAAGGTGGGTGAATTTACCTACGATGTTCCTAAAGTGCTCTCTATGCACCCTTTGATGGGTAAGGAAACCCGCCCATTTGAATTTCATCCGATCGAAGATTATGGTTGTGTGAGCTGTCATGGAGGTAATGGGCGGGGTCTTGTTTCTGATCGCGCACATGGACCTGTCTTTGATGAACAATATGAGATTGAGCCGGAAGGGTTTGTTCCTGAGTTCTTGGAAAAAGACCCACTGAACGATCCAAAATTTGCTAAAGTCTTTAATTCAAAACCTGGCCACAGGCTCTTATTTCAAACAAATCCTCTTTATGTCGGAGCCTTGATCCAAGCTAAATGCATTCAATGTCATCAATCCACACAAGAAATTTTGGATGGAGCAAAAGATCAAGCGGAAAATGCTATAAAGCGGAAAGCAAATGCAGTGCAATTAAGTGAAAAAGCTTTTCAATTGGAAAAAGCCCGCATAATCGCTCTTCTTGGTCTTTACGCTTCTATAAAAGCAAGCGGATATGACCAAACATTTGCCGCCATTCAGAAGAATGCTAATGATTATACGCTTCTGGAACATGATCGGGATGCATTAAAGGCGCAAATATCCTTTTTCAAAAATAAAAATCAGAAAGACGTGCTTAATGAAATTGAAACAGAGTTAATAACTGCTCTTGGTTCAATGAAAACAGTACAAGCTTTTGAAGCTAGCAAAGACTTTGACAAGACATTTGATCTGAATAAAGATAATAAAGGCACATTGTTTGAAAATTACGCTTATTATAACTATTCACAAGAGCTGTTGAAGCATCTTGAGGATGTTTCAGGACAATTCAATTATGGCATGCCTATCGATGAAACCGCTATAGGCGCCATTAAAACAGATGTCGATGTGCTCACAAAAGATTATCAAAAAGGGAAATCTCTTTACATTTCTCAAGGATGTTATGCTTGCCATCGCATTGCAGGATTTGCAAGAGGGGGCGTTGGGCCGGAGTTGACAAAAGAGGGTGAAAGCTATCCTTGGTTTATTAAGCAATCGATTGCCTGGCCTCAAGCGGATTTAAAAACATCTACCATGCCGAATATGAAGCTTGATCATGAAGAGCTCGAAGCGCTTGTAACCTACTTGCTTGCGCAGACAGGGAAAAGCAAATCCATTTCGGATACCAACCGCAAAATTGCCCTTCAGGAATGGGAACTTGGAAAAAAACTTCCCTGGGAAAAACCTGCGACTGAAAAAGAGATCCATAGTTTGAAATATGGGATGACTGTATTTGCTGTTGAAGGGTGTGCTAGCTGTCACAGGTTAAGCGGGTATGAATCCAATACAGGATTTAAAACAGATGATCCATCTAATGCCCAATGGTTTAAAACACTATTTCCTGAGACAATTTCAGGCTCTCAAATCGTTTCTGTGATTGAAAAAAATGAAAAAGAGATCGATCGAAGAATTAGTGACCATGTGAGAAAAGATTCCCTCTTGGAAGAGATTGAACTGGCCCACCCGGAAGCAATTGAAGCGCTATATTCCAACTTTAAATATGCGCTGCGCGCAAAAAATCATGAGAGTGCCGCAATCGCATCTGCCTGGAAGCAGAAAGTGCGCCTGGCAATGAAAATGTTCATTCAAACTTATGGACTTGGGCGTGTGATCTGTCCCAACTTGGATTGGTCTGGTGTCATGCGTTCAGATCAATGGTTGATGGAGCACTTTAAATCTCCCACATCCAGAGTTCCAAAGTCTATGATGCCGGTATTTCCGTTTGATGAGACCAAGTTTTTGGCTTTAACTGAGACTCTCAATACACTTGCAAGACGTAATGTCGAAAAGGAAAGAAAACAAGGGTTCTCTCCTGAGCCATTCTTTCAAGAGCACTGCGCGCAATGCCATGGAGATCATTTGCAAGGCAATGGCCCTGTAGCTGAATGGCTATATCCTATTCCCAAAAATCTCAATAACTCTGAATTTTTACGGAATTTAGGTAAAGAGAGAATGGTACAGTCGATTATGCACGGCGTTAAAGGCACTCCCATGGGACCATGGGGAGAGCTTGGAGAAGGAAAATCATTTAAAAATGATCTCCCTGTGATCACAGAAAAAGAAACAAGACAACTTGTCGATTGGTTATTTTCAAGAGTGCCTGGTGGTCGGGTGATCCGCTCGGAATCAGAGGTGCCTAAATGGAATTATGAGCCTGAAGATGTCTTAAGGGAACTGGAAGATGAAGGAAATACACTGAAAAGCAAGGATGGCGAAGTCAGTTTTCTTTTGAAAGGAGACCAATTTATTGCCTCTTTAAATCCAACCTTTGCCAAAAAAGAAGATCCTATTTTTGATGTGAGTGCAAGCCCGGATGGTGGCCCTGACAGTAAATTTTATACCATTAAGGAAAAGTTCTATACACCGGAAAATATTGAGGCTGGCAGGCATTATTTTATATTAAACTGTGCACCTTGTCACGGAACGGAAGCTGATGGTGCTGGAACTCGCGCTGAGGCCATGCATGAAGCTAAACCTCGTATGTTGATCAATTTAGATTGGCTTGAATCCCATGACGATTTGCGTCTTCTTCGATCGATCAAATATGGGGTACCAGGCACTTCCATGACCCCATGGGGAGATTTTACAAGCTCCCTTCAACGGCTGCAGCTTGTGATCTATATTCGCAGTTTGTCCTCTGATAAATTGCAAAAAAGAAAAATAGAAAATGCTCTCTACGAGTCCTTCGATGCCAAAGTAGAGGGTAATCCCTCATCTGCTGTCCTTAAAAAAGAAAGAGAAATATTCTACACCTTGGGAAATGGGTTCTTGAGCCTTCATGCGCCACAGGAAATGATGAATAACTACATGGCACTTGTAAAAAACAAAGAGGATGCCAAAGCTGCAAAATCTTTGATGGAGCAGATTGATCAAAAAATCGAGGAACTACAAGAAAAGCATGGATCCAAAGAAAAAGGGGGAAATATGTCTCCATGGATCAAGCAAAAGAATTTACTGATCTCAAGCCTTGCCGAACTATCACGTTTAAAGAAACAGGAAATGCCTAAAAATGACAACGCTAAGTAACCGAGAATTGCCCGTTACATTTAATGATCTGCCAGCCAAGATGCTCATCTATCCAGCACTGCTTTTTATGATTATTGGAATGACTTTTGGTGTTTTTATTTCCTTTAATGGCTTTATCTTCCCTGATTATTTTGCCGGTGAGTATGTCCATTTTGGTAAGGTCCGGCCCGTTCATGTGGGGCATGTGACTTTGCTGTGGCTGCTATCTGTGGACATCGGGCTTTTTTACTATTTTGTCCCTCGCCTTTGCGGAGTCTCCCTATGGAGTCCAAGGCTTGCCTATGCGTCCATAGCGATCTGGTGGTTTTCCCTTGTTCTTGGGACCTATTCCTATCCAATGGGAACTAACTTTGGATGGGAATATGCCGAGCTCCCTGTCAGTGTATTCTACGTCCCGACAAAGGCTCTTTTCACTTTTGCTTGGGTTTTAGTTGTAATTAATTTGTTTGCCACAATCATCACCCGCAAATTTGAAAAAATGTATGTATCACTCTGGTATGTCATGGGGACATTGATCTGGACAACTTTTACCTGGATTGCAGGCACTTATGCAGTTAACTGGGTGCCGGGAGGAATTTCACGCGTGAATGTCAGCTTTTTTTATGTGCACAATCTTGTGGGACTTGTTTTTACTCCTATGGGGCTTGCAGCTGCTTACTATGCCCTTCCCAAGCTTGCAAAAGTGCCTATTTACAGCCACAGGCTTTCCATGGTCGGATTTTGGACTATAGCTTTTGTTTATGCCTGGCTTGGCGCTCATCACATTATCCATGGGCCTATGTCCCAGTGGCTGCAGACGACATCGATCGTATTTTCAATCTGGATGTTCATACCCGTCTTTACGGTTGTTTTGAACCTGATCGGCACACTTAAAGGCAATTGGGAAAAATATAATGAAAGCGCGCCGATCCGGTTTATTCAAATGGGCGTAGTCTTCTATCTTTTGACATGTATTCAAGGTCCCTTAATGGCACTTAGAAATATCAATGAAATTACCTCTAAGACTGATTGGATTATTGGCCATTCACATATTTCCCTCTATGCAACATTTACTTTTTTTGCGATCGCAGGCGTTTATCAGGCGCTCCCGATTATAGAGAAAAAACCACTATGGTCCAACACCCTTGCTGATTGGCATTTTTCGTTAAATCTTTTAGGCAGTGTGCCCTTTATTCTGCCTTTATGGGTGGGTTGATTTTTGCAAGGAATGATGTGGGCGGATTGGGCAGATGGAACTTCCTATGCTCAATTCCACAATAACCTGACAATGAGGACATTCCTGGATACCATGGCTGACATGCGGATGTGGTGGTGGTTTCGTTCCATCGGAGGTACGATTATCCTTTTTGGGAATTTCTTATTTTTGATCAATGTATTCAATACGATCGTTCTTCCTGCAAGAGAAGAAAAGAAAGAGGTGGCTGCATGAAAAAGAAGATCAGTGATTTTCTACATCATTTGGATTTATCGGCCGTATTGACTGTGATTGGAATTATCGTGCTATTTTCAGGCGCTGTATCCATCACCTTAATTGCCCCCAATTTAATCGATTCGACCTGGACATCCCCATCTAGTGATTATCAAGTGCAAATGTATGAGGTCTCTGATCCTAACTTTTATATCTCTAGCCTTGGATCCGGTGGCCAACAACTCCAATTTGTTCATCACTTAAAAAATGGATATTCGCTCTTAGCGTTTCAGGAATTTGATGAAGTTAAAATCGAAGCCCCAAAAGACCTTGAGCTTTATGTGACCAAGAAAGATGAGAAGATTTTAAAATTGACGTCGCGATTACTTTTATTAAAAGAAAAGCCTAATTCCAATGGTTTAATATTTGAACTTTATGATCCAAAAAAAGAGGAACTATTTGCCTTGGGTGCCTCTGATGGAATTATCCAGGATTGGGTGGACAAGGATTTTAAAATTCTGGATAAGAACCCCACTTATTCCTTCCATAATGATTCCGGAGTTATATTTACCTCTAATCCTCAAGAATTTAAAGTTTCATTTTATCAGGACGGGCGTCTAAAAAAATGGAATTATGATCCAAAAGGAAAACCGATCGAATCCCTTCAAGAACTAACTTCAGGTGCATTAGCATTTAGTTCGCGAAAGGAGCTAATCGAGAAAGGGGAGCATATTTATGCCATTGAAGGCTGCTGGTATTGCCATACTGATCAGACACGCACCCTGGTGCAAGATGTGGTCTTGAATGGATCAGATTCTTTCCCGGCGCCCCCTTCCTCACCTAATGAATACATCTATCAAAAGGTTTCCTTTCCCGGAACGAAACGAAATGGCCCGGATATTTCCCGGGTCGGAATTAAACGCCCGAGCAGAGACTGGCATAAAGCGCATTTCTGGGCCCCTAAAACGGCAAGCAAGGGATCGATCATGCCCTCCTTCCGCCATTTCTTTGACTTTGATCCACGTGGCACAAGCCCTCTTCAACCCGGTGTTCCAAATCATCAATTCGAAGCTGTCTATCAATATCTGATGACAAAAGGAACACGGATCACTGCCCCAACAGAGGCTTGGTGGCTTGGAAAAGACCCCATTCAAACCAAAGAGATTATAGAGGGGCGCAAAAAGTTATGATCGAAATTGACGCCTGGGGATTTTCAGGACTAGTATTTGACTATGCTTTTGTTTTTTTTATGACGATCAGTGCCCTATTTATGTTTCTATATTTTTGGTGGAATAGAAAACTGGATTTTGACGAAGGTCCTAAGTATCAAATGTTACGGGAGGATGAATATGAGCCACGATGAAATTGAATACTATGGCGATCCTGGCATTGCATCCAAAGATGCCCCCATACCTAAGTGGCTCAAAATTATGTATTTCACTCTTCCTTTTTGGGGAATATTGATCCTTTTCCTATACTGGAACGGTAGTCAAGGCTGGCTTGACCGCGGGTATTGGTTCCAGCTTCAAAGGGCTGCCAACACCACCTACCCGGTCGTCAACTGGACCGAAGTCGAAGCCGAAAAACAGCGTGAGTAAAATATTCAACACGGGTTCTACTTTAGAATTTTTAAAGTTATAAATTCAATACAGAGGCATAGAGACGCTGAGACACGGAGAGAGGGTGTTTTCTCTGTGTCTCAGCGTCTCTGTGCCTCTGTGTTGAAGAAAATTGGAGCTGTATGGTTGGTATTCTCGTATATGGCATGCTTTGCCTTTGAGGAGGGGTTGCCGCTGTTTTGTTGGCAACAGAAGGAGTTTGTTAACTTTGGAGATCATCTAGCTGTTGTGATTGTGGAGAGGATCATTCAGGATCCTGTCAGGGTTCATACAAAGGCAGAGAAAAAGCTGCTGGGATTGGGTTCTCTACTGTATTTTGCAAATACGGGAGATGTGCTGTGGGGCACCGGTTGTAACTACAAGTATGATAAGAAGAGTGATTATGGATTTACAGACTTAGACGTGCGGGCTGTTCGAGGACCCTTAACAAAAGCTTTTATTGAGGAGATGGGTGTCAAGTGCCCAGAAGTATATGGCGATCCAGCCTTGTTGTTTCCCTATTTGTTTCCTGAGTTTAAAAAGAAAGAAAATCCATCCAGGCCCTATATCATTGTTCCACATCTATATGAACGGGACTTGTTTGAGCCGGCACCCCATGTGATCAGTCCGATAGCTCATTGGCGTGTGGTTGTAGGAGCGATATTGGACAGTAGATTTGTTATAAGCGGTTCATTGCATGCGATCATCATTGCTGAGAGCTATGGGATTCCTGCGAGATATTTGCGCCTATCGGAAAAGGAACCATTGTTCAAGTATCACGACTACTATGCCTCGACCGGTAGGGATAGTTTTCAATTTGCTGCTACAGTAAAGGAAGCATTGCACCTCGGAGGAGAACCTCCGATTGCATTTGATCCTGAACCTCTTTGGAAAGCATTTCCTTTTGAATTTTGGCCAAATGGTGTATTTTTTAAGCCAAAATTCTAGAGCAATCAAATGCAATTATATATCCTCTTTTTCTTAATGATGATTCCCTCTATTCAAGCTGTTAATTTGGAGGATAGGGCACAAGATTTTGTTTTAGAAACCAAGAGATTAGAGCTGCCTGGTCACCCTTACGCCTTTAATCCATCTATTGTTCGCTTTAGAGGGGCTCTCTTAATGAGTTTTCGTGAACTTCCCATCTCAGAAGAGGCTTTTCCGTGTC
>CAZOAX010000022.1:0-13027 GCA_964577735.1 uncultured bacterium | reverse complement strand
GAATGGAAGACTATTTGAAAAAGATACTGACATACTATAAACTCTGATTTTTTGAAAACTTTAATCAACTGATATTAAGATAGTATAAAGATTTATATGCCGGAAATCAATATATCATGGAGTTTTAGAAGGCCGACAACTTGGTGCCCCTCACCCAATACAGGCAAAACAGTAATAGGAGATTTTTGATTTTCCATCAACTTTAACGCATCCCAAGCCAGCACGTCCGGATGAGTAAAGCGACTGGAAGGCGTCATCAGGGTTGAAAGAGGCTGAGTCATAACGGTCGGACCAAATTTTTGCAGAGACCTTCTTAAGTCCCCATCTGTAAAAATCCCAAGCAATTTTTTATTTCCATCCACAATTAGCACACATCCGGCTTTTTTGTTGGAAAGCTCCACTAAGACATCGATCAAACGGTCAGCTGGGTTGCAAAGCGGAATGAGATCTCCCTCGATCATGAGATTCTTAACTTTGACCGTGATCCGCTTTCCAATCGTGCCGGCCGGATGGTTCATGGCATATTCATCAATTGTAAAATTCTTTGCCTCCATCAAGGCAATCGCTAAAACATCGCCGAGTATAGTTTGGCATGCGGTCGAAATAGTCGGCGCCATATTGAAAGGACAGAGCTCTGCATGAAAGGGTACTTGAAAATGCATATCGGCAGATTCTGCAAGACGGCTCTTGGGATTGGACGTCAATGCGACAATTTTTGCGCCTTTATTTCGCACGTAAGGGAGCAGATTGAGCAATTCCTCAGTTTCTCCACTTTTGCTCAAGGCAATAAAAATATCCTGATTGGAAATAATCCCCACATCTCCATGCATCGCTTCAATGGGCGGAATAAATAAGGCGCGCGTGCCGGTGGATGTCATCGTAACAGCGATTTTTTCTGCGACAAGGGCACTTTTACCTATCCCACTGAAAATCAGCAAGCCCTTGCAATCTTTACAGAGAGCAAAGAGCTTTTCAAAGGAGGCAATATCCACCTTATCAAAGAAAGATTTCAATTCTTTAGAGTATTTGTCGAATAAACGCTGGATCATCATGAGTAGATTTTAATGCCTTAAGCCATTATATACAAGTGTATCGAAATAAGGAGCGGTTATGAAAAAAATCCCTATTGCCATTGCAGAAGGCGACGGAATCGGACCTGAAATTATGAAAGCTGTAATCCGGATCATGGATGCAAGCGGCGCTCCTTTAGATTATCAGTATTGTGAAATTGGAGAAAAAGTTTACAACAAGGGCAACCTTGTTGGTATCGAAAAGAAAACGTGGGACACCATCCGGGCATCCAAAGGATTCTTAAAAGCCCCGATCACAACGCCTCAAGGCGGTGGATTCAAAAGCCTCAATGTCACCATCCGCACAACCCTCGGCCTTTATGCCAACGTGCGCCCTTGTGTCGCCTATGCTCCTTTTGTTAAAACAAAACACCCCGGCATGGACGTGGTGATCATTCGAGAAAATGAAGAAGACCTTTACACAGGGATCGAATATCGGCAGACCGAAGAATGCTACTTCGCCTCTAAAATCATCACCCGCCCAGGATGTGAAAGGATCATCCGCTACGCGTTTGAATACGCCAAAGCCAATGGCAGAAAAAAAGTCACCTGCTTTACCAAAGACAATATTTTAAAAATTTCGGACGGTTTCTTTCATAAAGTTTTTGATGAGATCGCGAAAGAATATCCCGACATCACAAACGAACACTGGATCGTCGACATAGGAGCTGCCAAACTTGCCGATACCCCGGAAGCTTTTGACGTAATCGTCATGGCCAATCTCTATGGTGACATCTTATCTGATGTAGCAGCCCAAATCGCCGGCTCCGTCGGCCTTGCCGGCTCTGCCAATATCGGTGCTGAGGCTGCCATGTTTGAAGCGATTCACGGATCTGCCCCAAGGCGTGCCGGACAAAACCTTGCCAATCCTTCCGGACTACTACTTGCAGCTGT
This sequence comes from uncultured bacterium, assembly GCA_964577735.1. Lineage (GTDB taxonomy): Bacteria > Chlamydiota > Chlamydiia > Chlamydiales > Parachlamydiaceae > CAZOAX01. Next base: position 11,063 of record CAZOAX010000022.1, on the reverse strand, counting down.
TTTGATGCTTGTCCATGTCGATCTGCCGGACCTTGCCACCTCGATCCATAACGCCTGGCTTAAAACGCTTGAAGATGGCATTCACACCTACGACATCTATGATGAAAAGATCAGCAAGCAAAAAGTGGGAACCCAGGAATTTGCCTCAGCTATCATCGAACGGCTCGGCCAACTACCTTCCCAACTGAAACCTGTCCAATATGGCTCTATCAAGCAAAAAATCACTGCCCACAACCTCTCAAGCCAAGTCAAAGCCGTAAAGAGCCTTGTCGGCGTTGATGTCTATGTCGCCTGGACAGATACCATTGAATCCTTACATAAAACCCTTGTCAAGTTTCCAGAAGGGCTATTCAAACTCGACATGATCACCAATCGCGGTGTTAAAGTCTGGCCTGAAAAGGCTCCTGAAACCCTTTGCGTCGACTGTTGGCGCTGCAGATTTCTTGCCTTAAGTCAGGACGGCGTCACCCATCGCGACACAAGCGAGCTGCTTACGCAACTTGCCGATGCCGGCCTTGATTTTGTTAAAACAGAAAATCTCTACACTTTTGACGGCAAACCCGGCTACAGTAGCGCGTCTTCCTAATTAGATTATCGATCTAATGATAATGACTAGGGCGATCATGCGGATGGCTCCAATAACGCACTTTTTGGGGTTGTTCTTTATACGTTGAAGAACATCCCCTTTAAACCCTTGCTTCAAGATACCTCGAAGACCGATATGGCTTGTTTTGATTGCTCTCTTCGTCTTCCAGGCCATTCCTCCATAGTCTTCATCTTCCCGAAAACGCTCATATTGCCGTCCTAATTCATTGTTCGAGATCGAATGGATATTCTCATAACGGGACAAATGCAATTTTTCCGGAATGAAGCGAAAATTCACCGTCGGCGTGAATAGTGAAAGCATACATTGACCCACCCCAATAGCTGCACCACTCATGACTGCATGCAGCCTTGTTCGCAAAGGAATCTCTACAAAAGAGGTCTTAAATGAATCATCTGGAACAATGCATCTTCTATGCGCATTCATCCGTACAGAATTCCCCTCAATTTGCATCTCTATAGGCAGTGATTCCAATAAAACTGCGCATGAGTCTTTGAAGACGTAAACATAACCTTTGGATCTGTCGAGATATTTTGGATTAGATACACTGGAAGACCCTATTGATGAGCCTCCTAATCTTGGATCTGCGCCATGCACTCGTATATTCAAATAATTGTTAAATGAAGTTCCATGCTTAAGCGTTTCCAGACACAACATATCAGCTATACACTGCGTAAACAAACTAACAAGAGGATCAAGAGGGATTTCAAGTGCCCAAAACACTTTCTCAATAGTCGGGTAATAACATGATATATTCATTCTGGTTCTCCGCCTAAGGAATCGCCTTAGATTTAGGTTAGATTTTCAAGATTTCGTCGAAGGGAATATTTCCTATATTTCCGAGACGAAATGTTGGAAAGATAGCCTGAAGCTATGCCGATTCCTGATAGACGATGATGTCTTCGTGGTAGTAGCGTCGCTCATCAAGTTCGCCTTCTTTTTTGGCGACGTAGACGGCACAGACGGAGTCCCCGAGGACGTTAAGGACGGTCGAGACCATTTCACGGACGCGGTCGATACCGGCAAGGAGGGCCAGGCCTTCGATGGGGATACCAGCTGAGGTGAAGACAACCGTCAGCATGATAAAACCAGTTCCCGGAATACCTGCAGCACCGATGGAGGAAAGCACGGCTGTAGCCACAAGTACAATGGTTGCGGTCCAAGACAGATCGATGCCGTAGGTTTGGGCAACAAAGACGGCAGCCATCCCTTGGTAGAGAGCTGCGCCATTCATATTAATGGTAGACCCGAGGGGTAGCATAAAACTTGCAATGTTTTTAGAAACGCCCAAGTTTTGAGTAGTACAGTGAAGAGAAACAGGCAGGGTGGCTGAACTACTGCAGGTAGAGAATGCCATCATCATAGCGTCGCCCATACCACGGAAGAATGGAAGCACTTTGACACGCGCCAAAAACTTCAATATCCCGCAGTAAACAAAGAAGACGTGAACAAAGCAGGCAAAGTAGTAGAGCAATAAAAATTTCATTAAAGGAAGGAAGGCACTTAACCCAAAATTACCTGCCACCCATGCCATCAGGGCAAATACCCCGATCGGAGAAAACTCCATCACAATCGCAGTCAGGCGATACATCACCTCCGCAAGAGATTCCATCACCTTCAAGAGAGGCTTCCCTCTTTCTCCTGAAAAATTGATCGCAAGGCCTAGAAATATAGCAAAAACGATCACTTGAAGCACTTCACCATTGGCCATAGCAGAAATAGGATTGGATGGAATGATGGAAAGGAAGATCTCGCTCAATCCAGGTGCTTCTTTGACCACAAAAGGCTCTGTTGTCTGCAAATTCATGCCGACGCCTGGTTGAAACAAAGATGCAAAAGAAATCCCGATCGAAATTGCGATCACAGTCGTGACCAGATAAAGTAAAAGTGTTTTCAAACCGATCCTTCCAAGTTTTTCCGGATCATGGATGCTTGTAATACCAACAGTCATACTTGAAAGGATCAATAACACAATGATCATGCTGATCAAGCTTAAGAAAGCTTGACCGATAGGTTTTAAGAATTCCGCATGGGGGCCCAAAACAAGGCCAGTGATCGATCCTAAAATAAGTGCTATTAAAATTTTTACCCAAAGCTTCATCTAATTTCCCAAATTCATTTTTGCTCGTTCCATTAAGGCTTGCCAGTGCTCTTGCCCTTCCAAAATATTTAATCGTGTTTTTACCCATCCGATTGGCAGATCTAAAACGCCATTATCAATCAATTTAACTCTATCTTTTTCTGTGCAAAGCAAGAGAGTTCCATTGTTTTTACGACATTTTTTGCTGTAAGGCATTAAAGCATCCAAATTCATAGCATCATGGTCTGGAAAATGGAACTGATCGATCACAACGATACCCAGCTGCTCAACCGTTTTTTTGAAGTATTCAGGATGAGCAATTCCACAAAAGATCCCAACTTCCTGCCCAGGAGTGAGTGTGATCGGTTGATTTTTCAGGTCGTAAATCCCCATCACCTCTACACATGTCCGAATAAAGGGAGCTGATGAGTAGTGGGAGATTTGTCTTTTCAAATTTTCAGACTCTTCATTGTCCTGCGCATGATTGATCACGATCAAATCCGCCCTCGCAAGCGAGTGACGACCTTCCCGCAATAGTCCCCTTGGCAGGAAATGCCCGTGACCAAATGGGTCTAATTGATCGATCACAACCACTTCAAGATCCCTTGCAATGCCGCGATGCTGCATTCCATCGTCCAGGATCAAGGCCTTTGCACCCATGCGTGCAGCCATCTTAGAAGATTGAAATCGATCCCTTCCAACAATGATCATCGCTTCAGGCAAATTTTGAGCGAGCAGACAAGGCTCGTCTCCACATAATGAGGCTGGGTGCATCAACCCTTTTTTCTTATGAAGCAAAAGAGGCGTAGAAAAATTTTCAGCTTGCGAACGATAGCCCCTTGAGAGGATAGCAAGCGGTGCAATAGGGGATAATTCGCTTGCAAGCATTAATGTCAAAGGTGTTTTCCCTGTTCCGCCAGCTGTAATATTTCCAATGCTGATCACAAGAGGAACGGGCGGGATATAACTTCTTAGCCAGCCGTGGTCAAACATCCAGTTGCGTAATGCGACCACAAACCTGTATGGCAAGCTCATGATCAAAAGAATAAAGCGTAAAAAAGACGCAAATGCGCCCGTACGCGTTCCTTTGATCACAGACAAAAAATAGAGCTCTAAGTGTTTAATATCCATATTATTAATATAAAAATTTTTGATGATTAGAGAGGCAAAGCTTCTTCTAAAGCTACTACTTCTTCCCTTGTAGTCCTATCGGCCGGAAAAAGCAACTCTTCTAATGCTTCAATGATAATATGTATGGCGGCCATATGGGCTTCTTGTATCCGATCGGAATAAGAAAATCCGGAAACGATCCATTCAAGATCGGTATTTCCTTTTAATTTCCCACCATCTTTGCCTAAAAAGGCAACGGTTTTCATGTCCCGTTTTTTTGCCGCTTCAAACGCATTAACAATATTGGGAGAATTACCGCTAGTCGTCATCCCAATGAAAAGATCCCCTGGCTTTCCAAAAGCCTCGATCCCTCTAGAAAAAATAAAATCGAACCCGACATCATTTCCTACACAAGTAATGTGCCCGGAATCATTTAAGACAAGGGCCGGCAAAGCAGGTCTCTTCTGACGAAAAAATCCGGTCAACTCTTCTGCAAAATGAGCGGCATCACATAAACTCCCCCCATTTCCCGCAAGCAAGACCTTATTTCCTTTTCGGAAAGTATCGGCAAGTAAGTGAGCCAAATCCTCCATAAACTGCAGTGCATCAGGTGTAGAAAGTTGCCTTGCTGCGAGCACTGCTTCTTGACTGGAAGATTGAAGAATTTGTTTAATCGCCACTATTTTTCCATTTTTATCAAAGTATAGCTATTTTCAGTAAAAAAAACAAGAATCGTCCGGCAGATCTTTATACAAATAAATTGACGATAAAACATAAATTAATTAAATTAGTATGCAAACTAATCAATTTTAAGTGAAATACATGGCAAGCTGCACAACTAAATTTAATCAAATATGTAATAGCACAGAAAGAGGGCTATCCTATGCTTCTGCCATCCCATTAGCCGGAGCCATAGCAGGCATCTCAAAAGTGATACTCGGAACTGTACAAACTATAGTAGCACTTGCTCTTGGCATTTTTTCTTTACCTTTCAGATGCTGCAGTGACGATGCAAAAGCATTTAATAATCACTGTTTTTCTCATGTTGTCCATGGCCTGGGTAATATTATGGGAGGACTTGGAGAGGCCATTCTATCCCTCACCATCATTGGCGGACTCTGCCTTTTAGGCTGTAGACTAAGCGGTATTTACAATAATGACCCCTACCACCAAGATAAATTTATCCCCTATTCTGATTTAATAGCACGTGATGTTGCCGCTCTGCCGCAAGATTATTTACCAAAGGATATGGATGATACCATTGAGCCTGATTGCATGAGTCCAACAAGCTTTAGAAATAGACTTCACATGGATGAGGTTCCCTATTTATTCCAATCTTAATACTTAAACAATAAAAAAATGCACAACAAGACAACTAATTTAGATCTATGTAATAGCATAGAAAACTTACTGACCTATGCATCTGTCATCCCAGTAGTCGGAGCTATAGCCGGTGTTACTAAAGCGATGCTCGGAACAATACAAGCAACAATAGCACTTGCACTAGGAATTTTTTCTTTACCCTTTAGATGCAACAGTGACGATGCAAAAGCGTTCAATGACCACTGTTTTTCACATGTCATTCATGGCCTTGGCAATGTTGTAGGCGGTCTTGGAGAGGCCATTCTATCCCTCACCATTATTGGTGGAATTTGCCTATTGAGTTGCCGGGTCCAAGGCTCTTATGACAAAGATCCCTACCACCAAGATAAATTTATCCCCTATTCTGATTTAATAGCCCGTGATGTTGCAGCTTTACCACACGATTATTTACCAAGGGATATAGGCTATACCACAAAACCCCATTGCATGAGTCCAACAAACTTTAGAAATGCAATTCACATGGACACTGTCCCCTACTTATTTGCAACTGACGACTTAAGCCTCTGATCAATCAGCAAATAAAGCAAAAACCAACAATTCCCGTGACCGGCCCTGGCCGGCATTTCTACGGCGATACTCAGAACCGTACAAGCAATTGTAGCGGTTGCATTCGGCATTTTTTCTCTGCCTTTTAGTTTTTATCGCAGCTCCTCCTCATAGTTATCAACCGCGGGATGAAAAAGACACGTCCATTATGAGCTTCTTGACTGGATTGCTTTAGAATCTGCTTTGTGATCACTATATCGCACCCCTCATTAAGTCGGCATACGCGTTACCCCCTTAAAAAGCCCCCAAAAGTTATGCTAGATTTTAATTTACAAGTAATTTAAACTATAAGAAAATCTATTAAAACTATAAAAAACAGGCAAATATTAATATGATTAATTTCAATCAATTCTGTAATGAAACAGAAATATTTCTATCTAAAGCTGCTGCGATCCCTGTTCTCGGGTCTCTTGCCGGCATTTCAAAAGTTTTACTTGGAACGACTCAAGCTGTCGCAGCTCTTGCTCTTGGCATTTTATCTTCACCCTTTAGATTTTGCCATGATGATGCTAAAGCATTTAATGATCATTGCTGGACCCATGTTGTTCACGGCCTTGGAAATATGGTCGCTGGCCTTGGTGAAGCCCTCCTATCCCTTACCCTAATTGGCGGATTCATGTTCCATGTAGGTAGAAAAATGGGAGCATACAATGATAATCCCGATCACCAAGATAAATACATTCCTTACTCTGATTTAATCGCGCGGGATGTTGCTGCGCTCCGTAGTGATTACGATGCAACAAACACTAGCTCCCCTCGACCATGGAGGCTTAGCCCGACAGCATTTCGACATGCTATTGGTGTAAACGCTGTTCCAGCACGATAACTAACTTTCAAGGCTTGGATGTGTCAAAATTAACGACATAGCCAAGCCACCCTTCTTTTTCAGCACACTCTTTAATTTCCCACCCGAACTGCCTCGCAAACTCAGCGTATTCTTTCTTTTGTTCTTCTAAAATGCCCGACAAGATTAAAGTTCCAGATACTTTCACATTTTCAATGAAAGACTTCCAGGCAACTTCTTGTTCGGAGCTGATCATGTTCATCAGAATCACATAAGACTGATCTTCCGGCTTCCATTCACCCGGAAGATAAAGTTCAATTTTATTTTCTAGATGATTGAGTTTGGCATTTTCTTTTGCATGCTCTAAAGCTGCCGGGTCGATATCAATGCCAATCGCTTTTTTAGCTCCAGAGGCAAGAGCTGCAAGAGCTAAAACCCCGCTACCGATCCCAATATCAATAACTGTTTTATCTTTCACATAGTCTTGCATCAACTCAAGACAAAGATTAGTAGTAGTGTGGGAAAGATCCCCAAAACCGGCACCTGGAATCAAAATGATTTCTTTGTTTCCTCGTAACTGCAAATGCACTTTTCCCTCTTCAAAATTAGGGGCGTGACGTTCCCATTCCGAGGCATAGTCCATTTCCGGCAGTACAAATGGTTCGCAGGACTCGATAAAAGGGAATTTCTTCAATAGAGTATTTTTAGTTTGCTTAGTTTTCAAAACCAATTCAGATAGATCATTGTCTTCAGATGCATAAAGAACATCGTGGCCATGTTTAGAAAGTTCGCTCCATGCAAGATCGGAGTCGTAATTTTTTTTGAGAATAAGGCGAAAAGTATGGGTCATGATTCCTGTTGCCAAAATGCCGGTATGAATAACGCGAGGACAGCATAATACTCAAGACGACCAAAAATCATCAAGAAACTCGAGAACGCCAGAGAAAAATCAGAAAGAAATGCACAGGAAAAATCCGGTCCTGCCATTCGAAAACTCATGCCCGTGTTGTTTTGCATACAAGAAGTTAATCCGAGGGCAGTTTCCGGATCAATTCCATTATAAACATAAGCCAATGTTGCAAAAGCAGACATTGCAATAGCAATTAAAAAAAAGCAAAGCACAGACATGGCGACATTCAGTTCTACTTCCCGACCATCTAATTTAAATATACGGACACGTTCCGGTTGAAAAATCGACTCTGCTCGATATTGAGCGCTTTTAAATAAAATGATATGGCGTATGATTTTCAATCCACCGGCTGTCGACCCGGCCATCCCGCCAATATACATGGCGATAATCATCAATACCTGTATCGAATAGGGCCAAATGTCATAATTTGCAGTAAAAAATCCTGTCGAAGATTGAGCTGAGACCATCTGAAAAATTGCTTGCCTGTAACTTCCATGATCTCCTATAGACGCAATTGCAAGCCCGCAAAAACCAATCACACTGATGATAAAAACAAGAAACTCCGGCTGAACAAGCTTATAAAATTTGCCTTTGAATAAAAAATAATAGAGCGAAAAACTCACACTTCCAAGGATCATAAATATAATGACGATCCAGTCAGTTGAACTATGATTATAGCCTGCAATACTTGCATTTTTTACACTAAAGCCCCCTGTTGACAAAGTAGAGAACGTAATAGATGTCGCATCAAATAAAGAAAGCTCATGATTACTCAACATCAACATGCCGATTTGAGCCGCTGTTAAAAAAAGATAAATTTTCCAAAGGTTTATTGCAGTGGCTTTGATTGTTGGAATCATCCCTTCTTGGTTGTGGCTTGACACCTCCGACTGATATAAAACTTTTCTTCCTATTCCTAAAGCAGGCAATACTGCAACAAATAAAACAATAATCCCGCCTCCCCCAAGCCACTGTGTCAAGCTTCTCCAAAATAAAAGGGCATGAGGGACTGCTTCAACCCCTTCTTTAATGACAAGACCTGTTTGATCTCGAATGGGGGCCACAGTTCCATAGAAGGTATAGGTGACAGGAAGCACCCCAGGAATCGTGTGCACGATCGGCACTTCCTTCCCTTGCACATCATATGCCTTGGCCTGGAGAATGGTCGAACCCGTAGTTGTATAGCCAGAAACCATCTCAAAATATGCTTGAAATGGGTTTGTGACCGTTCCGCTTGTAATAAAAGGAATTGCACTTATCGCTGGAACTAAAATCCAAATGAACACAACTGATGCAATTCCTTCTCTACGATAAAAAGCACCCGTTGGCCTTTTTCCAAAATAATGGAACAGTCCGCCCATGAAAATGGAAGTCAAGGCAGCTATAATAAAGTCTTTTGCAATCCCATATTCCTTATCATAAATTGCAAAGAGAAGCGGCGCGGTGAACACAAGGGCAAAGTAAAGAAAAAAAACACCCAATATACGAAAAATTTCTCGAAACAGCATCAAAAAACCTTTTCCAGTTCCTGAACATGTTCAGGGCTTGTAATGAAGATCACTGTATCTCCGGGAGATAGAATCCTTTGACCATTTGCAACAAAGATACGCCCTCTATTTTGAATCGTAGCGATCAGAAAATTTTTAGGCATGATAGGGCCAAGGTCAGCTAGTGGAATCCCGACAACTTTTGAATTCATCGAGATCGTCATTTCAATTACTTCTGCCTGATTGTCGTACAGAGAAACTAGCGTATTCACGCTTCCTGTGAAGACCCTGGAAAGGATCCTGTTGGAAGCTGCTATGATAGGAGAAACAGCATGCCCAATTCCCATTTTGTTCAAAAGAGGAAGATTGGCCTGATTTGTCAATAGCATCAAAACATCCGGACATCCTGCTTCCCGGCCAAGCAGAGCTGCAAGCAAATTTGTCTCATCATGATGGGTGCAAGAGATCAGCATATCGGCTTGATCAATCTTTTCTGCGCGCAAGAATCCAATATCTAAAGCATTGTGATTAATAATCGTTGTTTTGGGAAGACGCTCTGCAAGGGAAAGAGCTTTTTCGTAATTTTCTTCCAAAATTCTAACTTTGTAATTGCCTTCTTCAAGCTGTTTAGCAAGATGGAAGGCAGTCAAGGATCCTCCCGCTAGGACAATAGATTCCACTTTTTTAGAAGGGATTTTAAAAAAATCTGGAATGTTATTAATTACTTCTGTTTCCCCAATAAAGGTGGCCTCATCTCCAGGTAAAATTGCATCTGATCCATGAGGAAAAATGACTTCATTATTGCGATGAATGAGGGCAAGCATCACACCTTGTGGAAATTCAAGCTTATTCAGGGAAACATCTGAATGGCTCCAATCATTTGGAACTTTAATTGTACGTAGCTGGACAGCTCCATGAGAAAAATATTTAACTGAAAGACTCTTTTCATTTGTGACATACTCCATTAATTCGCCAGCAGCAAGCAATTCTGGGCAGATGAAATGGTCTACATCGAATATGCGGCCAAAATCAAGACGCGTGCGATTTAAATACTTACTATCATGCACCCTGGCGATCGTGGATGGATATCCCAGTTGTTTTGCAAGCGAACACGCCACAAGATTCGTATCGTCACTGTCTGTCATAGCAATGAAAAGATCGGGAAAGATCTCCAAAACGCTATCTAAAAGTTGCCAATCATCACCCGATCCCACCCTTGTTGCAATATCCAAAGTCTGGGAAAGCTGCTCGATCTTCTTCTTGTCGCGATCGATAACGAAGACGTTATGATGATTTTGGGAAAGCAAAGTGGCTAAGTAACGGCCGGTATCGCCCGCGCCTATGATGACAATGTTCATACTCCCCCTTATACTCACCCCCCTAAAAAATAACAACCTTCCCCCCTTGCCCTTGGCCTTGCCCTTGCCCTTGCCCGTGCCCTTGCCCTTGCGCGTGCCCTTGCCCGTGCCCTTGCCCTTGAAGGGGAATTGTTTTTAGCAAAGTTTAATGCAAGAAACTTCGATCACCAAAAGAAAAAAATAGGGCAAGGGTAAGTTGTTGCAGGAAAAGGGATTCTTTTAATGTTTGAACTTCAGTTGGATAACGGATAGAATAATGCCTTCGAAAAAGGGCATTATATGAAAAACTTCTTCTCATTTCTTTTAATCCTAGTTCACTTTGTTTTATGTGCCGAAGAATTTGATTTCCAAACAAGTGTTGACCTCATGAACGGAAGATGGATCGAGTCATCCATTGACATTGCCACTTTAGGCGCTCATCCGGTGGAACTGAAACGCACCTTTCAACCGGCTGAAAGATCAGAGATCTTCACGACAAATTGGGGTTTCAGTCTTCCTGACTTTGGAAAAAAAGAAATCCCGAGAAGAAGATGGCTCCCACCTGAAGGATGTCATTGCGATTTCACTTATGATGATGAAGGCCGGATCCTTTCATTGGTTGTTAAAAATGAAGGATGGCTTCAATTTGACTATTCCCCTTCTACTTGCAAAGTCTCTTCCAATAGTGGCGATCATGTCATTTATGGAATCTCTGAGAATAATTGTCTCCATTATGTAGAAACTGCAGACTATCGCACCGATTATTCCTATATTCCCCATCCTATCGAACGCTCATTCTTACTAGCAGAAAGAAAAAGCAAA
>CAZOAX010000021.1:0-13681 GCA_964577735.1 uncultured bacterium | reverse complement strand
TGGCTCGGCGATTGGCGAGGTCCAATTAGTCCGTCTTCTCTTCACCCATCAAACAGATGCTTCCGTTGATTTTCAAAAGCCCTTGCGCATACATCTTTTCAGCAACTTTATAGACTTTTTCATTGGAAAGATTAGAGAAATTATCAGACTTCATTATTGGCCTGCAATTTAAAGTCGTATAGAAGTGCTCTTTTCCGACAAGTAACTGTGGATCCCCGTTTAGATTCGTAAGAACAAAAGCGTTTCCTCCTTCTATATACCCAGACATTTCAGAGGACTTGGTAAAAACATCTTGTGTTCTCTGAACAAGATCCACGGTTGCACCTGTAAATCCTTTTAGAAAAGGATGAGGATTCAGGGTATAACCCACCTCATTAAAATAAAAACCTAAAGAATGCGCTCTATCCAAACTTTTTTTGATATTTTCCAGGCAAGACAGTTTCTGTACTTCGCCATCAGCTGATCGAATATAATGATCCCGAACAGCAATCGGATAGTATGTTCTTTTAACTGTAACACCTAACTGTTCCAGCACTTCTACCATATGATCAAAAACCACATCTAATGCTAACTTGCCTTCTTTGGCAACAAATTGGTTAAATCTACCATATGTTCCCGAAACAAACATCTCCTGAATCTCAATCCCAAAGTCCTGACTATGCTGCTTATATTCACATGGAGAGTGATCTAATGGGACATGCCATTTTTCAAAAATACTATTAAGTTCAGTCTCTACAGGCGCAAGAGCGGGAAATAAATCTAAAACCTCCGGATGGTATTTGATGGCGTAATCGATAGGCGTACAATTAAAATCATCTTTGCTTGAAAGAGAAACCTTTTTTCCAAGTAGAAAGCGAACAGCCTCCCGATTACCAGTCAGCACAGCGACATGAAGCGGAGTTAAACCGCTTGTTTCTTTTCTTTCAAATGAGTTCTCGCCTAACTTTTGAGCGATTTCGTTAATTTTCTTATCAATCGCGTTTCGATTTTCATAAAATCCTTTCTCATGGTAATTTTTAACAATAAAGTGCCAATAACAGCGTTGAGTAGCTTTTAGAAATGAATTAGACACTGTTGTTTGAATATCGAGTTGCATTTTACACCTAAATTTTCGAAAATTATAGATAAATGATGAATAATCCAAAAGTTGTAATTGTTGGTGGTGGGTTTGGTGGACTAAACGCAGCAAGAGCCTTGAAATATGCCCCAGTAGATATCCTTTTGATCGATAAGACAAATTACCACCTATTCCAACCCCTCCTCTACCAAGTCGCAACAGCAGCGCTTTCACCAGCAGATATTGCAGCGCCGATTCGTGAGATTGTTGCCGATCAAAAGAATACTGAAGTGATTTTGGAAGAAATTGTTGCTATTGATAAAGAAAACAAGCTTATCACTGCCAAGAGTGGTGACACATTTTCTTACGATTACCTAATCCTGGCACCCGGTGCGCGTCATTCCTATTTTGGCCATCCCGAATGGGAAGCCTTTGCACCCGGCCTAAAAACCCTTGATGATGGCCTACGCATCCGCGAGCAAATCTTGCTCAGCTATGAAATTGCCGAACGTTGTCAAGATCCGGAAGAAGCCCTCAAATACATGCGGTTCATTATTGTAGGTGGAGGCCCTACAGGGGTAGAGATGGCCGGTGCGATCGCTGAAATTGCACGACAATCCCTTGTAAAAAACTTTAGACGGATTAAACCAGAACAAACCAAAATCTACCTCATCGAAGGGGCGTCACAACTCCTTCCATCCTTCCCGAAAGACCTTGCTGACAAAGCTAAACAAGATCTAGAGCATCTTGGCGTGGAGGTATTACTCAATACCCATGCAACCGAAGTGGATAAAGAAGGCGTCATGATCGGCGATCATTACATCAAAAGTAGCAACATCATTTGGGCTGCCGGCAATGCGGCGTCTCCCCTGCTCAGAAGTTTAAATACGCATTTAGATCGAGGTGGAAGAGCTTTAGTCAAATCTGATCTTTCCATCCCTGAATATCCCAACATTTTTGTCATCGGCGATGCTGCCTGCCTGATCGGCAAAGACGAAAAACCTCTCCCGGGAGTCGCTCCTGTTGCCATGCAACAAGGCCGTTACATTGCTAAAACTATCCAAAATGATCTGAAAGGAAAACCTCGAAAGCCTTTTTCCTACTTTGATAAAGGCATGATGGCCACAATCGGCAAGAAAAAAGCGATCGTCGCCTATGGCAGATTCCACCTCTCTGGTTACTTTGCCTGGCTTGCCTGGTGTTTTGTCCACGTCGCCTACCTGATCAGCTTCCCCCACAAGCTCCTTGTCATGATGGAATGGTATTACCTCTACCTCTTTAACGAAAGACGCGCAAGACTCATCACAAGACCTATAACCGACAATAACGCTAGCCAAATGAGAAAAACTCTTCCATAAGTTCGGGAATTTCTTGCCAAGGCACCGCTTCTATCTGAGGAGAAATTTTCTGGCGATACGGAACTCGGCAGACAATATATCCTTTTTTACCAGGATATTCGCTCAAAAATAAGTTAAGATGCTTTGCATGAGCTGTAGTAGGTTTATCTGTCCACTTCACTTCGATCGGCAAATATTCTCCTGGTTTCTCTACTACCCAATCAACTTCAGGCCCATTGGTATCACGCCAAAACAGCAATTTTCCCGGTATAGAAAATAGCCGTAAAAATCTTAAAAGTTCAAGCCCTACAAACTGTTCAAATAAACAGCCCATCATCTCAGAACTAAGTCGAGTACAAAGATTTGCACTCACACGCTGTATACCAATGTCAAAAAGAAGATACTTTGCTGTTTTTACTAGACGTTTTCTGGTTTGAGACGCTGTTATAGGTTCAATTCTTTCACACACTAAGCAATCTTCCAATATCTGATAATATGAAGAAATTGTCACTCTTGATACACCAATATCCTGCGAAATCTTCTCGAAATTCAGTTCTTTTCCTGACTCTGTGGCCGCTAGTTGTAAGAATTGTGCAAAGCGTCCAACATTTCGAACATTTGCCTCCACACGTATCTCTTCATCTAAGAATAGAGATACATAAGATTGGAGATTTTCTTCACGAATCTCAGGATCTCCTTCCTGAATAATTTCCGGCAAACTACCATAAAGTAGCAAATCTTCAATTTTCAACTTATCTGTCGGAATTTCTCTGATAGTAAGAGGATCCATATGCAGCGGAATGACACGTCCAGGTAGCAAATTCAGAGTATGTGTCTTTCTTAGTTTGCGTGCCGAAGAACCTGTCAAAATAAATTGTGCTATCTCTCTATCGATTAGGTCTTGAACAGCATCCGTTAAAATGGGTATTTTTTGGATTTCATCAATTGCTATAATTGGACGGTGTGAACACTTTGCTGCAAGTGATTCCACCTCGCGAGCCAAACGACCCAAGTCTTGTTCGTAACTTATCCGAACCTCAAGGTTTGCAAGGGAAATATAACGATCAAGAGGAAGCTTGCGAATGAGAGTGGTTTTACCAGTTTGCCTAGGACCAAGGAGTAAAATGCTCTTGCCCCTCTTAAGCGTTTTCTTGATTCTTTCTTCTAAGTACCGAAAAATGTAAGTCATACTATCGTTTTCCGCCGAAATTCGTAAGCATCTATTTCGATTATCGGCAAATATCTACTATATTGTCAAGAATTTACTTGCGCATGATAAAGTATCGGCATGGAACTCTTAGGATTGTTCATCACTAGCTATCCGGATTTCGTTTTATTTGAACTGCTTTAGAGTATGTCTTCAAAATGTGATCAGGCTGCTTTGCGGCTAGAAATCGCCGAAAACTAATACCAATCGTTCATGTTCCTTTTCAGGACATGAACGACTTTTGAAAATTCTTTCAAAAGTGGCTCGCCTATGCCTTTACAGATGAAGGTAGAGCCGCTTCCGCTCATTAGTACGGTTTCAAAACCGGAATCTTGCAAATTCTTTTTAAAAGCTTCGAGATCGGGATAAACAGCAAAGGCTGCCGGCTCGAGGTCATTGACATAGTGTGGAGCACCGCTTTGAAATTGTGCAATCAAGTCTACAGGGTCCAAACAGGAGCAAAATTCTAGCTTAAGCGCCTTATAGACAGCCGGTGTGGATGACCCGAAGGAAGGTTTATAAAGCGTGTAAGATGTGGGCGGTAGATCTATATCTCTGAAGATCTCTCCACGACCTGTGCAGTAGGCAGTTCCCGATGAGAAGAAGAAAGAGATGTCTGAGCCTAATTCTGCACCTAAATTTGCAAGTTCAGTATTTGTGAATGGCTTTCCAGAGAGCTCGTTAAGAGCATATAATGTAGTCGCTGCATTGCTGCTGCCACCACCAAGACCAGCTTCGACCGGGATATGCTTTTCCAGATGGATGTGGAGTGGGAAAGTTTTTCCGGATCTTGCACGGAAGAGATTAAGGGCCTTAACAACAAGGTTGTTATCATCAATAGGAAGATTGGGATTTGAACAGGTAAATTGATCTTCTGAGGATACTGTAAAGGTAAGAATGTCGACGAGATCAACGGCTTGGAAGAGGGAGGCTAGTTCGTGGTATCCGTCTTCCCGTTTTCTTATAATGCGGAGAAAAGGATTGATCTTAGCCGGAGAAATGAGCCTTAACATAAGTTTGCCTCATATAATCTAATTTCTTCTTTGCGTCTCTCCGCCTCTGCGTTTTTTTTGGCTTTATGTATAATTAGAAAAAAACGCAGAGGCGGAGAGACGCAAAGAAGAAAGAACAAGCAACCTTGTTCTTTCTTATAGTCTTTAAATCTTACTGGACTTCTTCAGCATCGATTTGGACTGTCACTTTAGAGACAACGCCTTCTTTCAGCTTCAGTGGGATCTCAAAGACACCAATTGATTTTAAAGCATGCTTTAACTGAATAGAGCGCTTCTCGATGTGAAGACCGGCTTGTGCTTGAATAAGGGCTGCAATATCACTTGCTGACACAGATCCGTACATATGCCCGTCGTGGTCCACCTTGGCAGTTGTTGTCACTGTCAAGTTTTCAACTGACGCTGCAATTTGCTCAGCTTCTTGCTTATCGTGAGCCGCTTTCTTCAAACGTTCTTCCTGCAAGCGTGCTTGCATTTTGAGCGCATGAGGGCTTGCTATAACAGCGTGTTTGTTAGGAACGAGAAAGTTACGTGCATAACCAGGTTTTACAGACACGATATCGCCGCTACGACCTAAATCTTCCACGTCTTGGATCAATAATAGTTTGCTATTTGCCATAGTTTTATTCCTTCTTTTTAGGTCTCTGCGACAAACGCAATGAGTGCCATGTGACGTGAACGTTTAATAGCTGCTGCAAGCTTCTTCTGATGATAAGCAGAGACGCCTGTAATTCTACGTGGGAGGATTTTACCTCTCTCAGTGATGAATTTTGTCAGTGTTTCGACATCTTTATAGTCGATTTCACGAAGGCCGGCTGCCGTAAATGGGCAACGTTTTTTTCGTTTTCCACGGATGTCTCCAGCATCAGGAGCTGGAGGTCTTGGTCTTCTTGGTTCCATACTGCTCATGTTGGTTCTCCTTATTGAGGTTCTTCTAAGGTTTTGAATTCGATTTTATCCAACACCTTGTCAGCCCGAAGGGTAATAAAGCGTACTAGATCTTCATTTAGGTGATATTCTTGCCATAGCTCAGAAATAGCACTTGGTTTTACATCAAAGTAAAGGATGTAGTAATACCCTTCACGATGGCCGTCGATTCCATAAGCAAGACGTTTACGTCCTTGATTATGGATCTTTTCAATTTTTCCGCCTCTTGAAGTGATCCCGTTTTGGATTCTATCCAAAGCTTTTGAGCGCGCATCTTCGCTTAAAGTTGCACTCAAAATGTACATCCCTTCGTAAAGGTTCTCAGTTTCTTGTTTCATTAATATCTCCATCTATCTTTTTGTTGCCCTCAAGGGATTTCTCCCTGGTATTGGCCTCTTTCATCACATTTTCAAATGGCTCTTTTGCTAATTTTTCAAGCAAAGTAACCGCCTTCTCTATCGAAGGCTTTAGTAAATCCCACGTAGCCGTCGCTTGCACCATCAACACATAGTCGGCAAGGCTCATATTGGCTATTTTCGGCCTTCCTATCCCGAAGCGGAGTCTTTTAAACTCTTGAGTTAAAAGTTCTTTTTCCAAACTTTTCAACCCATTATGTCCTCCTGATCCGCCAAAAGGCTTCAGACGCACTTCACCAAACTCGAGGTCCGCATCATCTGCAATGACAACGACTTGTGAAACGCTCAGTCGAAAATACATCAAGTACTCTTTGACAGCCTCTCCAGAGAGATTCATAAACGTCTCAGGTCGCAAAAGGTGATAGGTGGTAGACAAATACTCCCCTCTTGTCACCTCTGCTTGAAAGCGCTGTTCAAATTTCCAGGTCAAGCCTATTTTTTCAGCCAGCTTTTCAGCGACTTTAAACCCTACATTATGCAAGGTTTCGCTATAGCGAGGGCCCGGATTACCAAGCCCTACGATAATTAGGTCTTTCTTAGCGTTTTGCAATCACTACGACCACTTCATTGAGACTTGCGAGCGGACGCAACTTCTCAGAGATGCTTAAGTCCTTCATTCTCTTTGAGTTATAAAGAACCATTTCTGAGACATCTAATGGAAAGTGAGTTGGGATATCTGCAGGTAAGCAGTTCACACGCAAGTGACGCTTCACTTGACGTAAGAAACCACCGAGCTTAATACCCACGCAGTCTGCAACGCCTGTGCATTCGATAGGCACTTTTACGTTAACTGTTACATCATGGATCAGTTCTTCAAAATCCAAGTGGATCACATCATAAGTCACAGGATTGTACTGGATGTCTTTCAAGATCGCGCGGCGTTTATGCCCTTTGTCATCGGCAAGAGAAAAAATCGTTGTAGATAAACGGCCTTGTTGAACTCCACGTAAAAGAACGGTAAATTCTTTTGTGTTAACGCTGACAGCTTCAGCTTCCTTGCTTCTATGGTAGATAACCGCTGGGATCTCCCCTGCGCGTCTCAATGCTTTGGCTTGGCTTTTTCTTTCCGCTTCGCGTTTATTAACTTTTAATTCCATGCTTGAACTCCTGTTTAAATTACCGAGTGCTTCATTACACTCGTTTCATGCGTCAAAAACGCAACTTTTTATCCCTACATCAGAGATAATTTCTTTTGAAAAAGGGATACGATGGACTTATTGGAAATTGTGCAATTGATTGCTTGACCAAATAGGTCAGCTGTCGGGACTGAACGCAAAATTTTTAATTTTTTTGCATTTTCATTTAGCTCTATCGTGTCAGCTACATAGATGACATCGATCGGACTTTGCTCAAGCAACTCAATGGCCGGACCTGTGAAGAGTCCGTGGGTCACTGCTGCAATAATCCGTTTAGCTCCCTTCTCATGGCACGCTTTCGCAGCTGACACTAAAGTACTCCCAGTGGAGCACATGTCGTCAGCGAGAAGTACATCTTTACCTTTTACATCACCTATCAACCCGTGAACTTCAACGTTCGAGGCATCCAGGCGATGCTTATCTACTACCGCAAAATCGATACCGAGCTCTTCTGAGAAAGCTCGTGCGATTTTGATGCTCCCCACATCGGGAGCAACTATAACACCTGGTTCAAACCCATCTTTCTTCATCGCATCCGCAATCAAAATGCGGGCACTTAAATGATCGACAGGGATATCAAAAAACCCTTGCACTTGCTCTGCATGCAGATCCATGGCTATTAGCCGTGTAATTCCTGCTTTTGCAAGCAAATTGGCCACTAATTTGGCCGTTATCGGCACACGTGGCCTGTCTTTTCGGTCTTGCCGGCAATAACCAAAATAAGGGATCACAGCTATGATCTCTTTTGCAGAAGCTCTTTTTAGAGCATCCGCGGCTATCAGCAGCTCCATCAAGTAGTCATTCGGATGATGGGCTATTGTCTGCAGGAAAAACACCTGTTTCCCTCGAACACTTTCTTTAATCTCCAAGAAAGTTTCTCCATCGGGAAATTTTGAGCTTTCTAAAGCTCCAAGAGGGACACCTGAAGATTTTGCAATTGCCTCTGAGAGTTTTGGGTGGGAGGCACCGGAGAAGAGGACAGCATTTGCATCATCAAAAGGCATTTGGACCCTTTTGTTAAATTGGGGCGGAAGGATTCGAACCTCCGCATGGCGGTACCAAAAACCGCTGCCTTACCGCTTGGCGACGCCCCAGTAATCACTATGTTTTAGCGATTATGTGTAGAATATTAGGCAACGCCTGTTTTTTTTGCAAGCATCTTTTATTTTTCCGCAAAATATACCCCATCAGGCATATAATTTAAAATAAAAACTATACACAAATCAAAATATTGCCTAATTAAACTAAATTCAATTATAATTATTACATAATGTAACAAATGAGGTTATTATGGCCAACATACCAGGCAACCAACCCATTCCCTTCTTACCTGGACCAGACTGGAATAATCCACTCCATGACCTACCTCCTCCTGATCCTGATTGGGGCCCAGTAAACGCCAATCCACAAGACCAACTCCAGGCAGGCGCGCGACCTGTCGGACGCAACGCTGTGCCAGACGACAACGGAGTGATCAATCTGGATAAAAATCATGGCAACGAAGAACCCTCTAAAGCCGTCCTTAATGCAGTGGCAGCAAAGCTTGGGTGCACAGTTGAGGAACTCAAAAACAAAAATTTCAGACTGGAAAAGGGCTTCCGCCCTGAAAAAGGCTCAGATAAACCGATTCCAGTACACGCCTATTCTAATCCCCCGGGCCCAGACAGCTACTATTTTGTTCGTCACTGGCATGTAACTGTACAAGATGATCAAGGCCAAGATGTAAAAATGCATTTTTCGAAGAAAATCTTCACCAGTGTAGAAGTACCAAGATCATTGGATGGAACAGTTCAAAAACAACAGCAGTATATTGCTGCATTAGCCGCTCGCACCTACGCGAAAATAGAAGAGTCTCGCATGATCGTTGGCGCAGGTGGGCAATCGGATCTTTACAATTCGATCGAATCGCATATTTCCAAAATTGCAAAAGACCGCTTTGTCACTATGGAAATGTTTAACAACGCTAAAAATGTCGCTGTCAACCCATCGAAAGAGAAAAAAATAAAGGATGTTACTGTCGATAATATCCGTTTACATTTCAGATCAGGCCACGCCGGAGTTGAAGGTGAAGCTGATGAAGGGTTTAAAGTAATCTCGCTTACGCCTAATGACAGCCCTAGGAAAGCACAAAAACTAAAAGAAAAAATCTATCAATTTGAAGTCGACAATGCACCATCCCCTCACGTCAGAAAAGTATCAAACCTTCTAAAAGCAGAAGACATCCTTCATAATATCCGGGAAAATCAGATGACCCCCGAGGATGCTTTTGCAGAAGCCGGGGTAACGAAAGAAGAGATCAAGGAGATGAAACATGGTGAAATTAAAGGAACAGTTCTGAAATTTTACCGGCAGATGAATTATTTTGGTGATAGCAAATCTGTCAAAAATTTGATGGCCAATCACGCTCCTAATCAATATCAAATCTCTGATGATCTGATGCAAAACATCACGAAGAAACCATCCCGTATGGATCGTATCAAAAATCGTATAGGGATAGATAGCGCACCACCAAAAGATCTGACAGCCCTTAAAGGTCTTAGAGATTTCGTTGAAAATAAAAATCCTGGAGCCAATCAAAAAATTGAAGCACGGATGATGCTGGAGGCTGCAAAAGACGTGTATAAAATCATGTTAGAAGAGCATGAAGCCGTTAAGAATATTCAAACAGACTTGAAGGATATGGGGCTCCCTTTGAGCATAAGTCCGGATGCTGAAAGACAAGCTATCCTTGATGAAATGAAAAACCATATTGATTTTCTTGAAGAAGCACTTCCCGAAGTACCTCAGCAAGTGGGAAATGCCAATGGGAATCAAAATGCACGGGACACCATCAGCTTCGATGATTCAAACGACCATTTGAACGATCTGGACGAGTAGTAAGTTTACCTTGTATTTTACCTCGTGCTTGGATACGGTAAGGGATTATATTAATCCCTTACCGTATCCTCTTCTATGCAAATTGTACATATAGCCCCGGAAATGGCCCCTATCGCAAAAGTAGGCGGTCTTGGAGATGTTCTTTTGGGATTGAATCATGCTTTATCCCAAAAAGGACATCAGACTTGTATCATTATTCCCAAGTATGACTGTATCAACACCAATGAGATCCGTGATCTGACCCTGCACTCAACGATACAATCGTACTATGAGGACGAATGGTTCTCTAACTCCATCTGGGTCGGTTTTGTTGAAAATTTAAAAGTCTACTTTATCGAACCGCACCATCCCAGGTATTTCTTCAATCGAGGCTGCATTTATGGCTGTGAAGATGACATGGAGCGGTATTTATTTTTTTCCAGGGCGGCGCTTGACTTTATCGCCAGCATGAAACCTCCTGACATTATCCATATTCATGATTGGCAAGTGGCTGCAGTCGCGCCTTTATACCAGGAAATCTTTCAAAACCAGTTTCGATCCAAAATTGTATTTACCATTCACAATATAGAATACCAGGGAAAATGCGCTCCCTTCAACCTGGACCGTGTCGGACTTACCGGGCTCAAATTTTTAACCCCTGAAAAGATGCAAGACCTCTACTACCCTGAAACCATTAACCTGTTAAAGGGAGGCATTGTCTATGCTGATTACATCACGACCGTCTCCCCTACATATGCATGGGAAGTCACAACGATGGAAGGCGGAAGGGGCCTTGACCATGTCATTAAAAAATATTTGTCTAAGTTTCAAGGAGTTCTCAACGGCATTGATCATTCGTATTGGAACCCACAGACTGACCGATATCTTCCCCTCCATTTTTCTTCCCGCGAATCTCCAAAAACTAAAACAGATAGCTGCATTTTGGACGCAAAAGGAGCCATTAAACAAATATTAAGGCAAAGGCTTGGACTTGCAGAAGAACACCGCCCTATTGTCGCCTGTATCACCCGCCTCGTTCCTCAAAAAGGAATAGAAATGATCAAGCATGTCATCAAAACGATCACAAAAAAAGGGGGCCAATTTGTTCTGCTCGGATCAAGCCCCATCCCCGAAATCAATGAAGAATTTCATACATTAAAAGCTAAATTTAACGATCATCCTCACATTCATTTGATCCTTCAACATCAGGAAGATCTTGCTCATTTGATCTTCGGTGGTTCAGATATTTTTATCGTTCCCTCTCTTTTTGAACCTTGTGGCCTGACCCAGCTAATGGCTATGAGATATGGCAGCATACCCGTCGTTCGCAAGACAGGCGGCCTCGCCGATACAGTGCATGATGTCGACTTTGACCCCAATAAAGACAAAGTCAATGGTTACGTCTTTGAACACCCCGATAATCAAGGCATTGATTCTGCACTAGACCGCGCAATGCATAGCTGGTATGATAGTCCTGATAAATGGAGACAGCTCATCATCCAAGCCATGAATCAGGATTTTAGCTGGAATAAACCATCTGAGAAATATTTAGAGATATACAAAAAGCTATTAGAGGTCTAATGCCCATCGCTCATTATTTTACATTGATTCGGATCTTTATCAGCCCGATATTTCTTCTTATCTATCTCTATCATCAAGAACTCGGTCTTTCTGCCTTTTCCCTTCCCATCGTCCTTGCTCTTTTACTCGGCGCATCAGAGCTCTCAGATGCTTTTGACGGGTATCTTGCAAGAAAATATAACCAAGTGACCGACCTTGGAAAAGTGCTGGACCCCATGGCTGATAGCATCTATCGCATTTCAGTATTTTTAACCTTCACTCTCGAACCTGTCAAAGTCCCCATGGGCCTTGTTTTTATCTTTATCTACCGCGACTCTGTCATCAGCACCTTAAGGGTCATCTGCGCCCTCAAAGGATTTGCCTTAGCCGCCCGTGCAAGCGGCAAGATCAAAGCCGTAGTCCAAGCGCTCGCAGCCTTTACTGTTCTTGTCTTCATGCTTCTATTCAGCCTCCACTATATCTCCCAAGAGCAGTTGACCGCCTACAGTTCCTATACCATTGCCCTTGCCGGTATTTACACACTCTTCTCAGGCGTTGATTACATCCTCGCCAACCTACCCTACATCAAAAAAGCACTCCTACCTAAAACTGCAACTTAAGACACAAACATGGACCTCATATCTAATCTCCTCGTCAATCCTGTGAAGGATTGGCACGAACAGCATCGTAAAATGCCTAAACTCTCAAAGAAGATCGAAGAGCTCTCTCAAACTAAATTTCTTAGCGATAAAGAGAATGAAAACTTTAAGGGCTTTTTAAACAAAAATAGCAAACTCTTGTCTTGCTATGCTCATACTAACCCTTCCAAATGGCTAATATTCAGCCGGAGAATGCAATACCTCTTGCGCGACAAGGACGAGATTGTACATCTCTTAAAAAATTTAAATAAACACATCGTGAAGTATGACAAAGAGAGAAATGACTCTCTTTTTAATTGGATACCAGTAGATGTCCTGGCATGTAACGGAATCGGCAAAACCTTGATTTTATCCAAATACACCTTTGCTGAATATAAAAATGACACCTTCTCACACATCTCAGAAACTATTAGGGGCATTTTTTCGAAATATGAAGATATCGACACGATGTCTAAAGTGCGCGATATCCCCATTTCCTATTTTGTTCATTGGCTCAACCTCAATCAGAATTCCATGACTAACCTAAGCGCTTTAGGATTTAGCGAGACTGAGCTTAAAATCATCCTTCCGCATTTAGAATGGGTAACGTTATCTCCATGCCGTCTTTACGAAATTGACTCCTACGTAAAGTACCTTTATAAGGTTCAGCACCTAACCACTCCCTTTAAAACTGAATACTTGAAAATATTCATGGATCTTCCGCACCTGACAAGCCTCGATATTTCGCATAGTCCCATTTCAGATGACGACTTATCACACTTTAAGTCTTTTACAAAGCTGAGAAGACTTGACTTAAGTGAATGTCCCAAAATTACAGCAAAAAGCATAGAAACGCTAAAATCCATGATTTGGCTTGAATATCTTGATCTTTCTTACTGCTTCTCATTTGAAAGCAAGATTGATGAATTAAGAAAATCACTTCCTAACACAACAATTGAATTCAGCCTGTTGAGAGAAGATTAATACATAATAAACTTTAAATATAATTAATTACATGATATTATATCATTAATAAAAATTATATTTAAGGCTTAAACATGCAAAAAGTTGATTCAAGCTCATACCAATCCTCCTATATTACAAGTAAAACCCCCAACCTTTATGGGGGTAAACAAGCTGAGTATTTAGAGTTGGCTGAAAAAGCCATTGATCTTGGTCTTAATACCATCATTGATGAGATGAATCAGAAGGTGGATCCCACCCTCATCTACCATAAAACGATTAAGGCGTTGCAAAATGCGCGCAATGATATATGCGTGCAACACCAACCCCACCTATCGGATGTTTTTGGTGTTAGACGAGATGAATCTAAAGAATTTCATCACGCCCATACACTTTTAATTGACTCGCACTATGCAGAATACAATGAAAAATATAACAATCACCTTGCAGAAATACTCCACCAGATTCCTCACGACTTAAAAACTTTCCACAAAAAAACCATCACGGTTCATGAAACTGTCATGAACATGAAGTATTCCTTCAAGGCATCTTCTTTGGTGACAGGATTGGCTCG
>CAZOAX010000020.1:8004-13740 GCA_964577735.1 uncultured bacterium | reverse complement strand
TTGTCTCCTTTTCTTCAAATGGTCAGGACTGGACTGATTTTGAAACAGTATTTTCTGAGAAATGGCTATGGCGTGTCAGTTGGTTCCAGGGAAAGGGCTATGGAATGGTCTATTACTATTCAGAGGAGGAAAATCAACTCAATCCCTGGCGTTTAAGCTTATATGAGACATCCAACGGTCTTAATTATCGCTTGCTAAGCACTTTTAATATTCCGGGAAAGCCAAGTGAAACTACCATAAGATTTTTTCCTACGAAACAGCTCGTTGCCTTGATTAGGCGAGATGGCGTTCATGGGCGTGAGTCGTGGATAGGATCGAGCTTTCCTCCTTATGAGGATTGGCTTTTTTCAGAAACATCCGTTGAAGTTGGCGGGCCTAATTTTCTCGTATTGCCGACTGAGGCCATGTGGGCTTGCGGTAGAGTGACAGCAGAAAGCCCTTATGGCATGATTGAAAAGATAGCCCTATTTGAAATGAATTTAAATAATCTCGTAACGAAATTGATACTGCCAAGTGGAGGCGATTGTAGCTACCCTGGTATGGTCTATGATCATCCATTCCTTTGGATCAGCTATTACTCCTCGCATGAAGGTCATGCCTCTATCTACCTCGCCAAAGTCCTCATCACATCCTCACATCCCCAATAAACGTTCCCGTTCCCGACTTTCTCTTTTTCCTTTTCTAGAGCAATCGTGTACGGGAACGCGTACGGGAACGGAAACGTTAATTTTTGGGAATAGGTAAACGTTATCTATGCCGGACTTCGATGACGCATTTCTTCAGGGCGATCTGATCGATCAGATCAGATAGCACCTCACGGTTCTCCTGATCAAGGTTAGCGTCCCATTCATCCAGAAGGAGTGTATTGACATCGACCTTCTCGAAGATTTCAAGGAGTCGATTTTTGAGCGTTTCGCCGGTAGAGTGTTTCAGAGCTGGATTTGAGAAAGAGAGGTTGCTGTGAGTGGGAAGAAAAAAAGCATCTTTGTTCAGCGATGCCTTTAGAAGCATAAGAAGAGTGGATTTGCCGGCGCCATTTTCTCCACGCAAGGTTACACGACCTGATTTTTGAGACCTGGCCACTAACTCTTGTTCTGAGAATGCCAACGACACATTTCCGTTTGGCGCTTTTGTTTCTTCGCTCAGCTTGATTTTATCCCATTTGACTTTGTGGTGCATTAGCTCCGGTTGATTGGGGGAGGGGAGGATAGCTTTAAAGAGCTCGATCAGCTTGCTCTTATGCATGCCCCAGCGAAAGGCAAGCGATAGCGTTTGATAGGAATAGGATAAGATTAAAAATAGCATGGGAAGAGTGATCATGAAGGCTGAGAGCTTAACAGGATCGTTTCTATGTTGCCAGGCAAAGTAGATCACGACAAGTAGTGAGGGAAGACTTGTCATGACAGAGACCAAAATGGCCATGATCTGGTCAAACCGCTCAAGTGCAATATTGCGTTGCAGGCTTCGATTCAAGCGTTGTGTTTTCTTATCGACCCATAGTTTGAAATTGTAGGCATTTCCGATCAGGACATTGTCCCAGGCAGCAAGTAGCGATTGAACGAGATCGATACGTGCCGAGAGGGCTTTTTTTGTGAGCCGGCGTTGCAGTCGTTTTTTGAGCTTCATGATGATCAGGACAGCTGAGATGCTGACTCCATAAGCGACTGCAAAAAGAGGCTCTACAACAATAGATAGAGCGATAATGTTAAAAAAGACACTTGTGACGTAACCATAGAATTCATACAAATAGTCAATAAGCGCATTGATGGCATTCGGTGCCTCACCGGTCAATATGGACAGCTTTTCTTCTTTTAATGCTTGGTTGTTCCAATCAGTGATGTTGTTGCGGTTGGAGGCAATAAAAGCATTGATAAAAGATCTTAAGGCCTCTTGCCTCCAGTAGATCTTCATCACAAAGGCAACACACCCGGGAATATAGGGGAGAATAAGCGTACTCAAATACAGAAAAAGATAAGTAAAAAAGGGTTCGCCGGATGCAATACTTTGCATCACAAAGACAAGCCAAAGTGTAGAGGTTGCTTCTATGGCCTGTTGAAATGTTAGAATAGCAAAACAGGAAATCCCGTAACGATTGAATAGCAGCCCGAGCACTTGCTTCTTAGGGCTTTGAGAGGTTGACTCAAACATTCAGAATTTAGTCCAAATTAAGTTTCTCCTATATACTTACAAACATCAGAAGATGATAGCAATAGCAAATTGACCTAATGAAATTTTATTGCCCAGCCTCGTTCAATTTCATTTCTTACTCTTTCATATTCAGTATGATACGCACTGTCAAGATGCGTCAGCGGGAAAGTTCCTTCAGTTGTTGTAACAAGTGGATCAACACCTCTGAACTTAAGCTTAAGCAGTAAATCTTCGCTGCCGTGCTCGGTTAAAGAGAAGGCCGAGTGAATATTTGCAATTTTTTCCATCCGCTCTTGGATGTAAGGGTCCGTTGCATTTTTGAGTTTTGTCCAGACAGCCAAATCAGTTGAAAAGTGAAATTCATCAGAAGTTACAAGCGAAATAGTGAAACTGTGGCGCAAGGCCTCTGCAGTTAATTGATAGGATAGAGCTTCCCAAGCAGAGCTCCAAAGGGTTTCTGTCATAATCAAAGAGCATGCCCCCAATTTTTGCGCACATTCTAAAGAATCCAGAGTCCATTTTCCTTCGTTAAGCGTGAGCGATGCTTGAATTTTTTGAAAATCAGTACGGGTTAAAAGTTTACGAAGCAAGCCGCCTTGCAGGTTATATTCAATTCGATCTGCGCATAGTTCAGGAAGAGGTCTATCAAGGGCGTAAAATTCGGGGTTTTTGTGGTCGATTTTTTCTTTTGTGTAGGAATGCTTGTCTAGAATTTTTGAAATTCCGCACGTATCCAAATACCAAAGATGGATATCGTCCTGGTAGGAATTGCCTGGGTGCTGATCTTCAAAGACGTAGTCTCCGACGTGGGAAAAAACAGTATGGGACACATCGTGTAAAAGACCTGCGATTTGCTCATCTCGTGAGCAACCATGTTTCTTTAGTAAATGATATACTCCGATTGAGTGGTCATAGCGGGTATAGCTTTCAGTTGGGACAATAAAGTTGACAACGCCATACTGGTTGATCTCTTTAAGCCTTTGAAAGGGTTGACTTTGAATTAGATCGATTGCCAGTGGATCATTGACGACAAGCGTGCCGTACGGGGTATCTAGATGGAGTGGTTTATCGGTAGTAAGTTGCGTTGTCATTGTTTAAAACTGTTAAATTAAAAGGATACATAAGTTATCATATATCCTAAATAAGAGAAAATATAAATGATAGAATACGAGACCATTGTGATCGGCGGAGGTGCTGCCGGATTTTTTTGTGCAGCTACGATTACAAAAGGCAAGACTTTGCTTTTAGAAAAAAGTTTAAAAGTACTATCAAAGGTTTTAATTTCAGGTGGCGGAAGATGTAATGTCACCCATGCTTGCTTTGATCCTAAAACACTAGCTTCTCACTATCCGCGCGGATCATCAGAACTCCTTGGGGTATTCTCCCGTTTTCAACCGCGTGACACCATTAACTGGTTCAATAAAAGAAGCGTCGAACTAAAAACTGAAGAAGATGGGCGCATGTTCCCCATCACTGATTCTTCAGAAACGATCATTTGGTGTTTGACAAAAGCTGTAAACGACGCCGGTGTCGATTTAAAAAAAGGTGCGAAGATCCAAACGGTCAGAAAAGAAGGGGAGTGGTTTGTTGTAGATGATTTCCGTTCCAAAAATCTTGTTCTTGCTACAGGGAGCTCCCCGCAAGGCCATGATTGGGCCGTTTCTTTTGGGCACACCATTACGCCCCTTGCCCCATCGTTGTTTACCTTTAATATTCCTACTTCTCCTTTGCTTGACCTCTCTGGCATCACCCTTCCGAAAGCCACTGTTTCCGTAATCGGCACTAAGTTAAAAGAAACAGGACCCCTCCTTCTCACGCATTTTGGATTTAGCGGCCCTGTTATCCTGCGTCTCTCAGCCTGGGGAGCACGCGAACTAAACGAAAAAAATTACAAGGCTACTGTTAAAATCGACTGGACAGCAGGCGTCCCACGTGAAGAGCTAAAAACTAAAATCCTCGACTTGAAAAAAGCAAAACCCTCCGCACAATTTACCCTCGATACCCTCATTGAACTTCCAAAAAACTTGAGCAAAGCTCTCTATTCCCATTCCAAACGATTTGCCGAGCTCTCTAACAAAGACATCGAAAGCATTCTCGACATTCTAACTGCAAGCCTCTATACACTGGACGGAAAGACCACCTACAAGTCAGAGTTTGTCACTTGCGGTGGCGTGAGCCGTAAAGAAGTCGACTTCAAAACAATGGAGAGTAAGATCTGTAAAGGCCTTTACTTTGCCGGCGAAGTTCTCGACATCGATGGCATCACCGGTGGCTTCAACTTCCAAAACGCCTGGTCTACCGCCTACATCGCCGGAACAAGCATTTCCAAGGATGAATCATAAGTTGAGTATAACTCACGAATCAATACCTAATAATTTTTCAGCTCTGTGGAGAACTTCATCAAATGTGATAATAATAATGTCTTTCTGATTTTGTCTAAAAAGATCAAATGCCACACGCTTATTACGATCTTCTTTGATTTCACTTGTATTTCCTATAATAAGTATTCCAAGTGGTTGGACTGTGTATATATGTTCTTTTTCTAAAATGTCTTTGTTTTCTTCGGTTCTTGAACCCTCAATTTGCCATTTTCTCATATAATTTCGCAATTGAGCAACTCCACCATTTAAATCAGGGCTTGGTGGATAAACATCTTGTACGTAGATTGATTTTTGAAGAAGGAGCGTATTCGCTTTTTTTATTTCTATGACAGAAGTGAATCGTGCGCATCCGCCAGTGCATGTTAAGAAGTCTCCTTTTTTCTTCCCTTCATCATGCACATTCGATCCAGAAAGAATTGGTTGACTTACTACATCTGAAAGATATTGAATGTCATGCATTCCTCCGAAAATCCAATTTTGTTCTTTTAGAAAATTTTGCCATTCTAACTCTGAGGCTTCATTTTCTAATAGCATAGCTCGAAATTGCTGAACGCCTTTTCGTTTTTGTTCTAGTATTTGTAATTTATGCGCATTGGAAATTATTTCAGGGCTTAACTGAGCAAGTTTTTCTGCCATTCCTTTAGAGTTTTTGCAGCGTTCTAAAAGTTCTGTTAAATGACCTAAATTGTCTTCAGAAAGATCGGCTGAATGTGTCGTTTCAATCAAAAGATATTGTTTTCTTTTCCTGGTGATCGATCCAGTGTTTGGGAAGTTATAAAGAAGGGATAACTCATTATAGAGAGCTAAGGTTTCTTCTGAACCGAATTTAAAACTTAATGATTCACCAGCTTTCAACAATCGTAAGTCAGGGAGATTCTCTGATTCAAACCCATGTACGCCTTTCCGTTCGTGAGTCATAATAAATTCAATAGTGGCTTCTGGATTCTTATGATTATTTACTATAGTGGGTTGAAGTGTTCGTCGCGTAGTGCTGGTCTCATGAATTACAATCTTATTTACGGCAATTGATTGATTAGATGTATTTTCTGTTGCATAGCACGTAATTAAAGGGTTAGCTGTAATTGTCATAAGATCCTCGTTTTGGGTATGTGTGGCTCTAAAAAGTTACGATGAATATATGGGGAGGGATCTTTAAATGTCTATAGTTCGCCGGCGAAGTCCTTGACAGCGACGGTATTACCGGAGT
>CAZOAX010000020.1:5340-7994 GCA_964577735.1 uncultured bacterium | reverse complement strand
CTTCAACTTCCAAAATGCCTAGTCAACTGGTTATATTGCAACTTCGAGCGTCTCTATGAGTGATTGAAAAAATGAATTCTTACATTATGTTGTCTATTCAAATTCGATCGGCTGATTTGCTTGTGAAAATGGAGCAAAACAGCCTGATTAAATCCGTATAAACAATTCAAACACTTTCTTTCGATGATTTTTGTCATCGGAACAGAGCTTACAGGATTCCTTGTGAATTAAGAATAAAATCCGGCTTTTGGTCTACAGCAAACCATGTGGAGGCTTCAGGATGGCTTTTTTTTGCCCAAGCTACAATTGACTGAATTTGAATGCATTCATCACTTTCTAGCGAAGGCAGAACTGTTTGAACACCTCCAGGAACTATGTCTACAGTTTCAGCTTGCATGCTTTTATTTAATCTGAACGGCATCCAATTATTCTTTTTTGCCCGGTTATTCAAATATTCATCATCTTCTGTGCCAATGGATAATATTACATTGTTGTTTTCAAATAATTGTGAAATAAATCCTTCTCCAGAATCAGGGGATTCCTCACGGTTATCAATTAAGCAAGTATTGAAGGTTAAATCAAGATTCTTGGACAAGTTTTTAATTCTCCAAATTCCTGCAAAACATGCGTCGACGCTCATATTGATTGGGATTTTTGGGTCAAATTCGATTTTTGCAAATTCTATAAAACAGTTATCTAAATTCCAACGTGCTAATGTTGTTTTTCCATTGTAGAGTGTTTCTGAAGGTGCAATAATAGAGATTTCTTTTTTGTTTAAAAATAATCTAAAATTGATAGTACCCAAAGGCGTTTCTAAAATCAAAGGATTGGAAGTTGTCGGTTTTAAAGCTTTTTTTGTGTTAAATAAGTTCATTTTATCGGTAATGCGGGGACTATGTGTGCCCCTCTTTTTGAATAGTGTATTTTGCCATAATTTGTAAGAGTTTGGATGCCTTCTTCATTGATATGTACACCAATGACTTCTCCAAAATCTACAATTTCTTGATAATTTGATTGTCCAGGAACGCTTCTGACTCCTTTGCCAGTTCCTGCGTGTTTTTGAAGTAAATGCTCAGGCTCAGGATGTGTAAAAATGCTCTTTCCAACTTCATAATTATGTTTTCCTGGTATGTGTTTATTTTGGGCATCTTTCAGTAACTTGACGCTCTTGAAAAAGGACTCTCTTTCAGCGGCATGCTTGCATGATGCAGTAACAAGGTTTTTATTAGTTTGACTTGATGCTAAAGCTTCGAGGTTGCATATTCGATTGGCATGACGAAGATTACGTGCAGCATTCACTGTTTTGAAGATAACTCCGCCAGCAAATATATCTACTCCGTATTTTCCGACAGTGTGTCCAATTAAATGGCCTTTGTCTGCATCACTCAGTTGGTCAAAATTTTCGTAAAGAGTTTTGATTTCATCTACATATCCATCCAGGGTAGCCCAATTCACATCTTTACAATAGTCATGAATGTTTACGCCTATCTGATGACAAGCTGTTATGAACTGCTTACTGGAGTTTACTGGTTGACCAGCTCCCACCCAAAGGGCCTCTCCAAGTCCATAAATTGAAGAACACATGGATGGAACAAAATCCACAGCAGCTTCTTGTGCGCCAGTTATAAGGCTTCCCATTAAGGCTTTACTGAATTCATTTGAAACTGGAGTGAAGTCATGGGTGGATGGATTGCCTTTGTCAGAGGATGTGTAGTCCACTTGAGCTAAATCAAGATTACCGGTTTCAAAATAGGCGATCGCCCGATCAAAATAGGCTGCTTTATTATTGGGATCTTGTCTTATTGCTTCTGAAAGATATTCAATTCCTTTTTCATAGACTTGAGCTTCTACGCATGCAGATCCAAGTTCATGATAAAAATGTGAATTTAGAGAATCAAGTTGTCCGGTTTTTTCGGCTTCATCAAGTAACTTATGAAGCATATTCATGGATATGTCATAATTGTTGTACAATCTTGCGAGCAAGCCGTAATCATAATATGTATCAAGCGAAGCAGAAGAGCCATTTTGGTGGTTCTTTAAGCATTTTTCATATAGCTCTTGATAGATAGTAACAATTTCATTTCGATTATCTTCTAGTGTCGATTTTGTTTTTGTTATTCGTTTGGCGAGATTTTCTCTATCCAAAGCTATTTTAGCCTCTTTTTCAGCTTTGCTGTAAGCCCAATACCCAGCTTCAGGACCTAAATAACGCTGCCAAGCCTTTTCATATAGATAACTTGATACAACATCTATTCGATTTTCTAAAGCGATGAGCTTATGATAAACGGTAGGAAATCTATTTAGATTAATTCGAATTTCTTCATGATTGGCGACAACTTCTTTGTAATCTTTGAAGTACGATTTTTCCCAAGGGTCTTTTTTTCTCCAATCGGCTAAATCATAGAGATACTCATTCTCTGCTGTAGTTCTACATTGAGCTTGAAGGATGTTGATATTACTAAGCAATCCATTGTCAAAGCAGGAGCAACTAAACATGACGCTTATATGTAAAAAGGTCAGAAAGTAACAAAAAAGAAATTTTAACATTTTCAGATCTTAAGTAAAATTTTGGTGGATTGTAGTTCAGATAGAATTTATTTGATAGGTAAATTTCCGACTAAATGCCTGAATTCGCCACCTATGGAGTAAAAAGA
>CAZOAX010000020.1:0-5330 GCA_964577735.1 uncultured bacterium | reverse complement strand
GTTTATCTTGGATTTCCAAAAGGAGTTGGTATGTTTTTTTGTGTTCTTTGGCATGTTCAAGCATGGTTTTTTTCCCTTTGTGATCGATTGCATGCATGTCGGCTCCATGGGCGCACAAAATGCGTATGATTTCCATCCGTTTTGTTTTAGATTTTGAGCTTTTGATAGCAGCGTATAAAGGGGATTTTCCTTTGTTAGTTCTCAGTTCTGTGTCTGCTTTGTACTTGCAATATGTTTGAACGAAAAGTACGTTGGCTTCTCTAACGAGTCTATAAAGTTGGGTTTTGCCCTGCTCGTTCGTTATATTTGGACTTGCACCATATTTCAATAAAAGCTCAAAGCAAGGTAAAGTGCTATTGTCGCGTCTAAGCTGTATAAAACAAGTGGCAAGACCTTTATTGAGATCCAGCTTAGAGGCTGAAACTTCTAAAAAAACACGAAGCATATTTTTGTGAGCGTTACGGCAACATTCAAAGAATTTAGGGATAGGATCCACTCCTGCTTTTAAAAGAGCTTTCACGGCATTTAGACAATTGCCATTGTAAGCTACGTTAAGCGGGGTATCATAGAAGTGAACATTGTAGGTTACTGAATATACTCCACGCGCTCTTGATGAACGAATTTCTGTTCGTCTTTCAGTTCGTTTCCATATGCTATCTATATTCATTCCGTATTTGCTTAATATTGTAATAGTTTCCCCTTGATCAGCCGCTGCTGCTGCGTGCATGGGTGTAAATTCATTAACTGCTAAATTTGGATTCTTAATCAACGGGCAAAATTTTCTTATTTTCTCCAAATCACCATCCCGTGCGGCAGGAATAAGTAGTTCTTTTATTACATGGTCAGGGTCTAATATTTTTGAAAAAAGAGCTCCAGCTGCTTGTTCAACGAGAAACATTATTTCTGGTGATCTGTAGGACCAAACGTAAGTTAAAGGTTTGCTAAGTGCAGTAGGGGAGTAATTCAAAATCTTTTCTGCTATCAGATACCCGCTTTTCAAACTTGTTTGAAAATGAGTGGTATAAACTTTTGCTAAACGAGAAAAAAAGTTGGTAAGATACTTTTGGCTGCCTTCTTTAGCCCCATTATATCCATATCTTCTAGCCCAATCAAGCAAGGTACAGGATCTTAATTTTAAACTAGAATTGTTGCAGGCTAAAAAAGAATTAACGTCTATTAAGCTCTTTAAGGTTCTTAAAATCCTTAAGGTTATATCATCGGGAACCCCATGAAGAATGACATTATTTGATTCATAACAAGAAAGTCTGACAGGATTGATCGCTGTTGTCATAACATGGCTCCCGCAAAAGGTTTTCAGGCATTGTAACGACTCGTTACAATAAGTCAAGTGTGTGTTGATAGGATTTTTTTTAGTTTTTTGGATTTGGAGGCTAATTGTAGCATTGTTTTTCTGCCACGGGGATCAAGAGCGTAAATATCGGCGCCGTATTCGCATAGGATGCGGACGATCTCAATGCGTTTGGTTTTTGATCTTGTTTCAGTGATGGCAATAAATAGAGGGGATTTGCCTTCTAAGTCCCTTAATTCAAGGTTGGCGTTGAATTGGCAAAATAGGCGTGTAAAATCTACATCACTTCTTTTGACAGCGCGTAATAGAAAAGTTTCGCCATTTAAATTCTTCTTGTTGGGATTGGCCCAGTATTTTAATAGCAGCGTGGCGCAAGGGATGGACTCACTGTTTTGAAATGAGCATTCAAGCCCCTCATCAATGGGACAGTTAGGAGCTAATTCTAAAAAGATTTTAAGCATGTCGTCACGAGCATGCATGCAGGATTTTATGAATTCTTTATCAGGATCAGCATTTGCCTCAAGCAGTGCCCTTACGGCTTCTTCGCTATTGCTCTGGTAGGCAAGACTCAATGGTGTGTAGAGGTATTCGACCACGCAAAAAGTATAAGTCGTTATGCTTAGCTCTTTTTTGCTCCATACTGCGTTAACATAGGCACCGTACTCTTTTAAAACTTTTATCGAAACGGCTTGTCCGGCAATGGCTGCTGCATGAATGGGGGCAAATTCCGCCTCACTTAAGTTTGGATCTTCTATCAGTTCGCAAAGCAACTTGATCTCCGATACTTCGCCGAGTTTCGCAGCCTGATTTAAGAGTTCAGTTTTAATGTAGTAAGGATTTAAAATTTCCTCAAAAAAAGGCCCAGCTGCTTTTTTGATAAGAAACAGAAGCTCAGGTGCGCGATAAGCAAAGCGATTATTGAGTACAAACACGAGCTCATCAAGGGGCGCATTGAGGATCTTTTCTGTAGTTCGGTAGCCTGAGATTTTTTGATCCTTTAATACTATCAATGAATTGGGGAAAGCGATGTGAGTTGCAATTTTTGCAATTTTGGAAAAGAAGCTCTGCAGGTATTGATGACATTCCTCTCTAACTCCTGTATAGCCGTATTCCTTCGCCCAATTAAACCAAATATAAGATCGTAAATTTAATGCTGATCGACTAGTAGTCAGAAAAGCATTCACATCCTGCAAATCCCTAAGACATTGGAGAACCACCAATGTGATGTCGTTAGGAATTTGAGGAAGAGCGGGAATTTCTAATGGATCACTCTGATCTTTTGGATATACCGGTTCCATATGTTCGGTATACCCAAATTAGAGGATTTAATCGACCTCTAAAAAAAGCAGGATTTTTTATGGGCTATCGGGATAGTTGGCATCGACATCTTATTTCTCCGGGATATTATTGTTTTTTAGTTGAAAGGATTTTAAAAGAGTGAATAACTCTTTATTGTTGGCAGCATGCTCAAACAGAGTTTTTTCTCCTTTAGGACCTTGTGCAAGCGGGTCGGCTCTATGCTGAAGTAGAATCCTGGTAATGGCAAGGCGCTTAGGTTTTGGAGCACTTTTGATTGCTACATATAAAGGGGCTTTATTTTTTCGATCCCTTAGATTTAAGTTGGCTCCGTTAGAACAAAGTAAACGAACGAAATCAACTTCGCCTTTTTTAATGAAGTGATGCAAGTAGGGCTTTCCTTTTATGTTGCAGATATCGGGTTTTGCTCCTTTTTTTAACAGAAGTTCCATGCAGGCGAAGGTGTTTTGATCTAATTTACTCGCGGATAGACAAAGAGATAGTCCTCCTGTGACATTTTGAATGGTGAATTCTAGAAAAATTTTAAGTATACATAGATCTGCTTTCATACATCTTTGGATAAATTCATTTTCTGAATAAACTCCTGATTGTAAGAGAGAGATGACAGTTTTTGAATTTCCTGATTCACAGGCAAGATAAAGAGGACTCATAGGAAGTAGCATGTGACAGGAAGAATGTATTGTAATGCCTTTTATAATGTGATGGTGCATGGAAATTTTTTGCACTTGATCCCACATCACATCCAGGTTTGCGCCGTAAGATGCGAGCGCTTTAATAGAACCCGCTTGTCCAGCCTCCGTAGCTGCTTTAAGCGGTTTATATCCACTACCGGCTAACTTTAGATTCTTACTACAAAGTCCTTCAATGATGTCTATGTGGCCATATTTAGCAGCATAAGTCAGAATTTTTTTTGGTTTTGGGTGAGAAGATAATAATTCTATAAAAGTAGCACCGGTAGATAACTTGATGAGCGTGAGCATTTCTTCATGTTGGAAGGCCCATTCTTCATGCAGAAGTGATTGGATGGTGTGGGATGAAGCGTCTAGTATATTCATCGCAGTGAGATATCCATTCGCCCCTCTTAATGGGTGATAGAATAAATAATTGTTAGCTACTCTGGCAACTTTAGAGAAGAATTGAGCTAAGAAAGTAGCACTTTCTTCTTGAGATCCTTTAAATTCAAATTTTTTTGCCCAGTAAAACCAGATGGGTTGTGCTGAGATGGAGGCTTGATGGCTTGAGGATGCAAACGACCTTACATCCATCAAGTTTTCTAGGTTTTTTAATATGATCAACGTAACTTCGTCTGGAATTTTAGGGAGAGCGTAGTTGTCTTGATTATTAATGGCTCCAGAATTGATAGCGGATATCATAGAAATCATCCAAAAAAGAAATTGATCCCTACGATTATACGGTGAGCTTGTTATTTAACTCACTAGATTTATCGTGTGTTATAGTAGCCGAGGCTGTTTTTAAAGATGATGCCGTTTCTTTTGACGGGTTGCAGGATTGCTTCGATCGGGCAATTGTCAAACGCGTAGATCAAGTCCTCAATCGGCATGCTGAACTGGAGTTTGAATTGAGCTTCAGATCTGTAGAGCCGATCATAACTTGTGCGTAGCTCAAGTAAGAGGTAGTCGTTCCAATCGGCTTCTACTCGAGCCTGGATGCCCCAGAATGAACCATGTTTAAGGTTGTGATTTCCAAAATCGTAGTAATAGGGTCCGGTAGCGCCATAGATAGAAAAATTGCCCCAGTAAAAAAGATGGGTGCCGATCTCGGCATCAAATCCTGTGCGTACGGCAAATTCCTTGAGGTTCCAGTAAACACCTGTATTTGCGATGCTGTAGAGAGGCCAGGATCTTGTATTGGATGTCTGAAGAGGAAAATAGCCATTTATCCGGATATCAAAGCAGTCTGTGAGGAGTTCAAGTCCGGCTCCGACGCGATGGAAATTTGCGTAGCGGTCACCTTCCAGATAGTCGTAGTAGGTGTTGGCTCCGAGGATATAGTTGTTATCTAATAGGTAGCGGAGTCCAAAGCCTGCATTGGCGCCCCAACGATCGTTTTGGAAATAATAACCTCTTGCATCAAAAAAGGGGGTCCATTCACATCCTTCAGAAAGGGGGGTGAAGAGGCCAAATTCAAGATAACTACGTTGAATGCCGATGAAGTTACCTGTGGCATTGCCTACATCCAGCCGTGTTTTTTCAAAAGAGTCTCTAAATTCAAAAGCATGGATGCTGGAGCATAGAAGGAGACTTGATAATATAGTTTTCAGCATTAGAAGTTCCTTTCAGCCCGGTCTCTTTGATAGTGTTTTTCAATGATGTCAGCGACCTCTTCGGGGTCATCGGTCACATGGAGCAGGTCTAGGTCTTTTTCAGAGATGCAGCCATTTGCCATCATTGTCGTTTTTATCCAGCCAAGGAGACCATTCCAGTATTCTTTCCCCATCAGAAAGATAGGAAATGGTTGGATTTTTTTTGTTTGGATCAAGGTGAGTGCTTCGAACAGTTCATCCAGTGTCCCAAATCCTCCTGGAAGAAAGACGTAGCCTTGGGCGTAACGGATGAACATCACTTTTCGGATAAAGAAATAACGGAATTTAAGATTGTATTTGTGGTCAATGAAGGCATTGGAAGACGATTCATGGGGAAGGTCGACGCTGAGGCCGCAGGAAGCACCTTTTGCTATTTGAGCG
>CAZOAX010000019.1:0-14011 GCA_964577735.1 uncultured bacterium | reverse complement strand
TTGGATCTTCATTCATTCTTTGAATAGACTTCAAGGCGATAGGCACAACTATTCTTCTCGCCTCTTCTACATTGGCAGGATATGATGCTTGAAAACTCAAATCAATGTTTTCTATTTTAACAGGCATTGATGCTCCAACACCGTAAGTTCTAAATCCATACTCCTTCTCTATTTCATTAGAAAAAGCATTTGTAAATGTTCCAAACGCTTCATTCTCTGGACCAATCGAAGTACAGGCACTTTGCAAAATTGGGAATAATAAAAAACAAAGTTTTTTAAAAAAACTGCTGTTTAAATTTCTGAGCATCCCTTTCTCTAGCCGCTCTATAAGTTTTGCAATCGATTTTATGTTCAAGGCCACCTTCCAGGGGGTTAAGGAATTTAACGTCGGGTCTGAGGCCCATACAAGCTGCGATATATCCTATAGTATCACCGATTATTGGGATAGGGTCGCGGGTGCTGACGTAATTGGTGCAGCTGCGGAGGCCGTGGGGTTTGATGAGGGTGCCGGCGCCGTAGGTGCTGACGCAAAGCATGGACTTTTCGGCACTGGTTAGATGTTGGAGGGCGAGGTCAAGGATGATGCCGCCTTGGCTGTGGGCGTCGATTTTTACGATGCCGTCGCTGCCGACACCACCGACTTCACTGATGGATCTACGGATGATAAAGATGGCTTCACGGACAGAAGGCGTAACGATGCCGAACTTTTGGGCGATGCATTCCAGGATGTCGGCAACAAAACCGTCTGACCCATTGTAGGCAAGGTAGACGTTATAACCATCATATAGAGTAGAGGTGTCTCGTTGAAAGGTATGACCGCCTTCTTCGTCATTGCAAATTCCATTTATTGAGATATTTCTTACATTAGGACGGTTAGGTGCTCCATCAATGTAATATGAATTGGATTTGTTGGATTGAAAGGACACGGGGTATTTGTCGAGACTGCCAGTTTCAAGAAAGTAGCCGAACATGCAGCCACCGTCCTTTACTAAGGGGATGGGAACGCAGTGGTGGATGGCAAGCTTAATGCCTTGGCCGATCATCTTGACCCCTACCTCTCCGTACTCAATGCTATTTTTGACTGTGCTTTTTGTGAAGTTCCAGATGAGACAACAAACGTTATAGGCAAATGCATACCAGCCCGACTCTTCGGAAAGACCGAAATGATCAACATGGGAAAGTGGATTATTGCTGACATAGGCATATAGATTAGGGCCAGCTTCATGGCCTGCTGGGTCAGGTGTCAGCCATCTTCCGAGGTCCGGATTATAAAATCTGCGGCCAAAGAGGTTGAACTCAGCTTCTTTTCGTTTGGAAGAGAACCGCCAGGGGTTTTCTAGTATTGAGTCACCGACAGCATTACCTGAAGCATCGAAGATGGACTCTTCCCCAAAAGCACTATAGCGGTAAGACTCTCGTATGCGTTTATCTTTATCAATGAGGGCAACGACATTCCCTTGGTGATCATGCAAGGGTGCAAAGACCTCTCCATTGATTTCATGTGCGATCGCAGCGCCAATCTCAGCGCCGATTCCTTTTCCCAAGACACGCAAGTGTTTGATTTTTCCAGTCGGATCTGCGGTGCCGATGTCGCATTGACCGATAAACAGGATCTTCTCTGATTCACCTGAAACTTCTCTTGCAACGCATCGGTTTTGCTCATCATATGTGTAGGCATAAGTTGTGTTGTCTATTTTCAATGTAGTCAAGCGATCAAGTGCATCGTACGTGAAAGAGTAGGATTTATTATTTTTAGTGTAGCCTTTAACATTGCCGCACGCGTCGTATGAGTAATTGGCATCGCCGTCACTGAGCAAACTATTCAAACTGTTTAGTGTGTATTGTTTTCCATCTTTAGAACTACGGTTGTAAAGGGAATCATGCGTGTACTGATGATTGAAGTATCCGGACTCTCCTTGCATTTGACGCAAGGAGTCATAGGTATATTGATTACTTTCTTGCCCGCGTGAATCTTGATAACTTTTGCCTATAACATTATTTACGCAGTCAAAGATCAGACTTTCTGAGTAGTAATCAGATTTCTGACTTTGTAGCTGACCTTTCAAGGTATAACTTCTAGTCAGATTTCCAAGGTCATGGATAAGTGCAGTTTGAAGAGGGTTTCCTGAGAGATCATATCGATTGTATGTATGCTTGTAATCGACAGTGCCTCTTGGATTCTTTCTTTCAACTGAAGACAAGAGCGTCCCATTGTAGGTGTAATCGATAGAACTGCTATCTGGCAGCGTAACCTTTTTGATGCCCCCGTCTGCATTGTATAGCATTTGCAGCTCAAGCCCATTACTGAGCTTTTCAATAGTGATCCGATTATGCTCATCGTAGTGACGAGATGTCGAAGTTTGTTCAATAAGATTATCGACGTGTATGGGATTAGAACGAATATCGTAAGTGTAACGATAGTGGACGGAATGAGCTGCTTTTTCTTCTAGCAATCTACCGAGATCATCATAGCTATATTGAATGATCACACCATCAGGCTTGATGGTCGATTCACACTGTCCAAATCCATTGTAGATATGAGTGACTCGTTTTTCTTCGGGCTGCCCACAAGCTTGAATAGAAGAGATGAGTTGGTTCATCGCATCATATTCCCAGGCATTGATCAGATCAGGAGCTTCTTCCTCACCTCTATAAACGGCTTCAATAGTCCGAATGCAATTTCCTGCACTGTCGTAAAGGTAGGCAGTTCTTTGAATTTCACACCCATAGCTATCCACTTTTAGCTGTTCAGCTATTCTTCCTTGCGTATTTTTGATAATGACTGTCTTAATCCCAAGAGGGTCGGTCATTTCAGT
This sequence comes from uncultured bacterium, assembly GCA_964577735.1. Lineage (GTDB taxonomy): Bacteria > Chlamydiota > Chlamydiia > Chlamydiales > Parachlamydiaceae > CAZOAX01. Next base: position 11,195 of record CAZOAX010000019.1, on the reverse strand, counting down.
TTTGATGACGTGCTCGCCGTTGGAATTAAAGTAATTTAAATCAAGACGCGTGTGCGTGATGTTCCCTTCTGGATCGATTGATTCTAGTGGGATCCCATGCGTATCATATTTATACGATGCGACGATCATTCCGGCTTCAGAATTTTGTTCGATCCGAATTTTGTTCCCATCGACATCGTATGTGTATTGGATGCATGCCAAGACATCTCCTTGAAGGTTTTCAGTCCGCTCTTCTATCACACGATTCAAAACGTCCAAGACTAAACACTTGGAACTGCCGTCGATTGTAGTTTTACAGCAGCGATTAAGGGTGTCATACTCATAACTTGTGACATACTCCCCCTTCCGCTCAGCTGTTTTTCGACCAAAACTATCATAGGAGTAATAGGTGACATTCCCTGCAGCATCAGCTTCCTCTAGAAGACGAAACGCATTATAGGTTGCATGGGTGCGATAAGCTTCTTTGCCTGAAGCGGTCAATTGGATCGTCTGAACAACTCTATTTTGTGGATCGTATGTCTGAAGAGTTGCGCTGCCATTTCTTGCAACGGACTTGATCATACGCCCTTCAAGGTCATATTCAAAACGCTCGAGTGAACCATCCGGGTAAGTAATTTTGCAAGGCTTTCCATAAAGCGTATATGCAAACTCGGTAACAGAGCCATCTGCAGCCGTAATTCTGATTGGCTGGCTCATCTCGTTATAGGCATACTCCGCTCGGTTATTATCAGCACCTTCCAGGATTATAGGACGGTTAAACTCATCATAATGAGTCTTGGTCACTGTTCCCATTGCATCGACCTTTTCGATCAGATTGCCGCAAAGATCGTAACGAAAATGCTTGGATAGAACAGCGTCAGGATGATGTTCTTCAATTTTGATCAAACGGTTCATGTAATCATATGAGAAATGCTTGGTCAATAAGGGGTTCGGCCCTATCTCGAGGATCATGTTATCGTTTAAGTCATATTCTCTTATTATGAGTGCACCATCTTCACGGATCTCTTTTATGATATTGCCATGAGCGTCATACTCCTTACTTTTAGTCAGGGCAATCCTGCCGTCCGTACCGTAAATGTCTTCCTGAAGAATCCTCCCACAAGAATCATAAGTATTTACTATCTTGCCTACGAATAGCTCTGCACCTGCTTTGATATCTAGACACAGTTCTGTGGTTTCAAGTGGCAGTCCAAAAGGATAGGATTCTGATCGTTTGATCTTCTCAATTTTACGCTCTGTCACACCTGTAAGATCTTGGACACTTTCACCAGCTCCATCGTCCATGACATGCTTGATGACCATACCGGTATCATCATAAGTATAAAAGTGACGGAGATATGTCTTGCCGGCATCTGCATGGTAACAAGCAGATACAAGATTTGTCTTTGGTAGGTAGACATTTCGTATAGAGCGCGTTCCAACCGTTGTTTTTAAAAGCAGATGCAAGCCATCTTGGCTATATTCATGTAACTTGATAAGGCAATCTGAAGTACCAGGAATTGCTGCCCCATTTGCATCCACCATCAACGTATTGGTTTCGGATTTACCGGTTAGATTGCCATAAAGGTATTCAACTACTACATTTCCGGCATAATCATACCCATAAGTTTTTGAAAATGCTTTATAAGGACTGTCGAAGAGACCAAATGTCCTTGAAATCAGCTCAACTTCCTTATGCGTATTCTTGGGGCCCCAATACAAGTTTTCAGTCGTATAAGGCACCTCTGAAGCATCAAATTTAACAATGCTCTTTAGTCTCTCTCGTTTACTGAAACTATAATTTGTTTTCCGATTGAGAGCGTCATAGACTGCCGCACATCCGCCTGCACCCTCCGGAACGTAATAATCAAAACGATACTTTTGAATAGGTGTGTTGTCTGATCCAAGAGGAGCACTTATAGATTTTAATCTACTATTTCTCCTATCGGGCTCAAAATAATAATTGAGAGTAATAAATCGATAATCCGGATTGTACTTTGAAAGAACTCTTCTATATTCAGTGGCATATGTAACGCTTGGTTTATCGCTTCGAATGACTTCTTTTAATAGACCATCGATCATGCCTGAATACGGATCTTTTTCTTCGTCAAAGACTGGCTCAAAACGATAATAAACAGAACGCCCGTCAGGCGTTTTGTATGTCACTTCTTTTATATCGCCTGTGAACGTTTCACTTCTTTGAATTTCTGCTAAACATTTGTTTTGCCAAGTACACAAGGAAAATTGAGTGAGCTGATCCTCTTTATCGTAAGTGAAGGATCTCTTTAAATAGTTTGGGTAAACTTCTTCATCTAAAAAATACGCTTTTCTATCGAAAAATTGCACATTGAGATATCCATGTCTTTTAAATGTTAAAGCTGTTCCATCACTTTTTATGATTTCAGCAATTTTAGTCTTCGTGTTTAATTTGAACTGGTTGTTCCGGATATTTGTTTGAGCCCCCATAACCCCTTTTGAAGTATTCATGTATCCATGCTTCAAAAGAGATGTGTCAATATTATGTCCCTCCCCTCTTGGTTTTTTGGAAGTGAAATGGAAATCAAGACGATCTCCAAGAGCTCCATAATAGTTAACTCGATACCGATTATCAAAATCATCTAATGATACAAATTGCATATCATTAAAATGCCAAGCGCGCGCCTCACTCGATATTTTAGCATTATTATTATTGACGAGCATTCTCTCAACTTTCAAAGATTCAGGCCCTGGGCAGACAAGATCGACATCATGCTCGAAATAGCACCCTGAAATGACATTGACGCATCCATCGATAATGCCTGAAGGCTCGCTTTCAATGCTTGCTAAGAGCGGTGCCTTAGGAATATCATCTTCTGAGACAATGTAGGCCGATATGATTAGTGAAAAGAAAACGGAACGAATGAACATTATACACGACCAGTCAAATTAAAAATTTGAATACTTATACATATAATTTTTAATGAAAGTCAAGTGGTTTTATGGTATATTTAAACAAATTGCGGAGCAAAGAACATGAAAAAAGCAATCGTCATTGGTGCGTCATCGGGTATCGGAAAAGCGCTGGCTATTGAGCTTGCTCAAAAGGGATACGAAGTGGGGGTAATGGCTAGGCGTACCCATTTGCTTGAGGAGATCCCTACAAAGAGTCATGCAAGTTATATCGATCTTAGCAAGCCTCTTGAGGCTATTGAAAACATCAAGAGGATGATTCAAGACATGCAAGGAGTCGATCTTGTGGTGATCAACTCAGGAACGGGTTTTTTAAATACAGAATTGGATTGGGAAAAGGAACAAGCGACCTTGGATGTAAACGTCTACGGCTTCACGGCTTTAGCGGGAGAGGTATATAAGTACTTTACAAAGCAAGGGCATGGACACTTGGTAGGCATTTCCTCTATCGGCGCTTTGAGAGGAAATCCCATCGCGCCTGCCTATAACGCATCTAAAGCCTTTATGTCTAACTACCTTGAGGGATTGAGGAAAAAAGCCTTTCAGGCAAAGCTGCCGATCGCGATTACAGAGATCAGGCCCGGCTTTGTCGATACCGCGATGGCACATGGGGATAACAAATTTTGGGTCGCAACTCCTGAAAAAGCCGCTGAGCAAATCTATCATACAATCTGTAAACAAAAAGCACATGCCTACGTGACTAAACGCTGGCAATTAATCGGTTGGCTCTATCAATTCATGCCACAATGGCTATTCCATAGAGCTCCTTGAATCATCGCCTACGACTGCCTAAGATGAATAAATTAAATTTATGATATCTTTACCACAGATCAACATTATAACTTTGCAGGTAAACCATGATGATTACACCTAGTCACTTTAAGCCTTCTTTTGGGAAGTTTTTCCAAAAAAGATATTTATGCTTACCTAAGGAAGCTCCTTTACACCAAAGATGCGATAAATGTTTCAAATTCGTTATTCCGAATAGTCAAATCTGTGGTATTCAAGAAGATAAGAAACCCTACAAAGCCCCAACACTTTGGCAAAAGTTTTTTGGACCAACAAAACAATTGGATTACGCAGATAGCGATCAAGCAGAAGCGTTTTATAAGGGAATGACTGGTCTTTTTGTGTTCTGCCTTGCAAAAGACGGGCGTAACGGTCAGTTAGATATTGAAATCATTGATTATAGACGTGACATTGAATAAATATTGATTAAATTATAATTGAATCACACGCCAACGTGACTAAACGTTGGCAATTGATTGGTTGGCTCTATCAATTAATGCCCCAATGGCTGTTCAATAGAGCTCCCGGACCCATATTTTATTCACTGCAATCTGCAAAGAATGAAATTCCGATGCCAATGGTGTGATGGTAAAAGCGACAGCCACCTTGGTGATATCTATATTCTAGTGAGAGCTTTGTATTGCAAAAGAATGGGTAGGTAATACCTGCCATCACTTGCCATGAGACGTCGTTCCAGTCTTGTTGAAAGCGAACACGGTCATTTGAAGCACGCATTTTCTGAAAATCATAGCCGATTCCGGCGCCTATGTAGGGTTGAATATCGTCGAAGCAACAAAGGGGCGCGTTCCAGAATAAATTTCCCATGATAGAAGTAGCATGAAAGTGCCCATGGTTGGATTCACCTTGATTAAAGAACTCGATTTTGTTGATCTCATTTCTTCTGTAGGCATATTCTGCTTCGACGCTAAAGCTTTCATTAAAAGCATAGCCAAGTGAAGCTCCGACAAGATAGCCGGTCTTATAAGAGGCAAAGTTGTCATCAATTCCGGTATCTTGAAGGAAGTTCGGCCCGGTTAGAAGTTTTGTATAAAAATCATCTGCATGCGCTGACAGGCAAAACAAAAGGGATAGGGAAAGAAGGATATGTTTTTTCATGGGTTATTCACATTGTGCATTTAAGTATTGTTTAATGAGCTCACTTGCTCTTAAGCCGATCATCATAGCAGGAGCTGCTGTATTGATATCGGGAATCACAGGACAGATCGAATTATCTGCGACAAAAACGTTCTTTGTTCCGTAGACAAGCGTGTTTCCATCTACCACACCACCAGCATTGAGGGCAGCCATTTTACAATGAGAGACGAAGTGGTGAACGTCCAATGATAGATTACTGTTGTTCTTTACATATTGCTCCACAATTGCGTCATCATAGCCAGATAGGATCACCAGGTTGATCGGATCACCAAGAAGCGGTGTATAAAAAGGAGGATCGATTGTGCTGAGTTGTAACAGCAGATCGCGGATATAAACTTTAACTGCATCTTTCATATTTTCGAGGTCTGCAGTATTTTGATAAAAGGCATCATCGGCAGCTGCAAGTTGAAATGAGTTATCACTTTGAATGGTGACACTTCCTTCGCTTATCGGTCTCAAGAGATCAAATCCAATGACTACAAGTGGTACAGGGGCTGGGAAGTATTCAAATAACATCTGCAACATACGTGGGTCACTAGCAGATCCTCCCACTTGTGGAAGATAGACACTGTTGATTGTAAATGCATAGGGAGCTCCAGGAGGAACTCCATTTGTTGCTGGATTTGCAAGCAATGGAATGAAAATAAGAGGGTGATTTTGGAGCCCCTTCCCAACATTCTCGTTGATGAAGACAGGTTTGATGTCAGCATTTTTAAGTGCGGCGGCAGGTCCGATACCCGAAAGCTGCAATATTTTACTGCTGTTGATACCACCTGCTAAAACAACACCTTTTTTCGCACGTGCGGTATGGAGCTTACCATCTTTAGTATATTTGACTTTTTTAGCAACGCCATGCTTATCAAAAACGATCTTCACAACGACAGAATCAAATACAACAAACAATTTATGCCCATTTACGCCTTGTCCTTCGGGGGTCATGACAGAACTATTTAAATAGGCTGTTGCACTGCTGGCTCGTTTAGTTCCTGTCGGATCAATAAACCATTGTGAACGAGGAGCAATGCAATTGCTCACACTAGGGTCATTATAATCATTTACGATTGGGATTCCAGGAAATGCTGCCTGTGCTGCTGGCAATAGAACGTTTGATGTCACTTGAGAAACTGTTGGAGTCTGTAATACACTCAAAGGACCGTTGGCGCCCCGTGCATCTGGTGTAATGGTCAGCCCTTGATAGTTCTCCAAAAGATTGAAGGTTGCAAGAATGTTATCAACGCTCCAGTTGCTGCTGCCGGAGATCGTTTCCCAGCTGGAGTACATATTGTTTGAACCACGGCCATAATAAAGACCATTGATAGAGGATCCTCCACCAAGCCCAAGTCCAGTTGTCCAGTCACTTGTTCGTCCATTGAGCCCTGGCATGGGTACCGATTGATTCCATCCCGGCCAAAAGTACTTATATTTCCCGGTACCGGCAAGCAAAAACGCAGGAAGACCGACGGCCTCAATGGCAGGATCCGCTGTAATATTCGGGCCCCCCTCAATGCCTAAAACAGAAAATTCACCATTCTTTGAAAGCTCGCTCATCAAGATGCAACCAGCAGCTCCACCGCCGATAACGATGATATCGGCCTCAAGCTCATTCCCTGACATTTTTGCTCGGTAGGGAGATGAATCACCAAATAATGGCGCTGTAGCTACAGCTAAAGAAAGAATGACATATTTTATTTTCATAGCAGGTACCTCTGCCGAGGACTATCAATCAAAATAAATATTTTGTCAACAAAGACAAGAGCTCTTATTAATGAGCCCTTGTCTTTGACTTTATTTTAAAGTGTAGGATTTTTTGATCAGGGTTGTCTTGTGATTGAGTCCCCACCAGGCATCCAGGGTGTATTTACCACTTCCGTTACTCTGGAATGAATACATCAGCTTTTGCGGTCCGGTTGTGTAGGCAAATGATTCAGTAATATCTGCAGTCTTTTGGCAACTGTCTAAATCCCATATGGAGAGTTTTACATCCAATGACGAGGAAGGATTACTGTTATGGTGTCCAAAGTCAGCTTTATTACTGCAATCAATTGTCAGCATATTTCCTTCCAAATTACTGAACGTTTGAGCCCCTTTGGATTCGTTCCTCAAAAGGATTTTTCCGGTATTAAAATCCCATATATACAGTGTAGAGATTGAATCTAGATAATGTAATCCCACAATGCGGTCTCCTGATAGATGGAGTTCATGCAAAGGTAAATTGGCAGGTTCGTAGTGAATACGGGTCTGGGAACCACTTAAATCCCAGTGCATCAATTTTTTATTATCATCCTTGTTTAACGTCACCATATGCTCATCCTTAATGAGGATCGGAAAGGAGCCAAGACCATATTGAAGATTTTTTCCGATTGGGAATATACAAATTTCCACATCGTTAAGTAGAGAGCATAAGTGAACAACATCACTTTCTCTGTAACGACAAATAAACCGGTTCTTATCCACAAATTGAAAATTTTCAAGTAGCTTATTTGTAGGGTTGCTCACGACAACACTCATAACAGTTTTTCGATTGATATCGATCACATAGATATTAGCACTATCTTCTCCTACAACAATACCAGCCGGCAAAGAGTTGGCTTCAAAGAACCTAAAGTTTTTCCCTTTTAACCAGCCATTTTCATTGTTGAAAGACCACTCCAACTTCTCAGAACTAGTATTCCAAAGCTGCAATGTATTATCGCCAAAGCAAAGAACACGATGATTTTCAAGCGAAGTATAAATATCCTCAAATCCTTCTTTATGAAAAACTCTGGTTGGTATATCTGTTGAAAAATCATACACAGTGAATTTATTGCGCTGTGGCGCCTCCACAACAAGTGCTTTGAAATCATAGGAATGTGTCGGAATAAGATAGGCTGAATTGCCTTCTTCCAATTTTAAGGGGTAAACCTGAAGTGGGCATGCTCCATTCTTAGGCGCCTTTAATAAGCCTTTTTCGGTTGGAATCCAATACGCATCTGACCATTCCGGGATATTTTTTTCATAATTATTCAAAATGACGTCGTAAGAAGGCATCATCGCAGGATCATGCAAAATGAAAATAGAATTGCTTTTCACCTTGTAGAAATTCTGCACAGAGATCATTCCCTCTTGAGAAGGAGTCTTAAGTAACGTTTTAGAGCAACAATCTATGTGGCTTGAAATCCATACTGAACTACCAAGACACTTTGTTGTGACCTTATCACCAAAAGTAGGTGTGATTATTTTTTCACTCAAAGGCTCTTGCGATCGCCACGAGCTAAGGCCGTTATAAAGCCGTGAGAAATATGACGCTTCAGGACATGTCTGAGCTCTTTCTCTTAAATAAGGTGCACCTGTAGGCGAATTATATTGTACTTCCATAGATCTTACTCCACAACGATTTAAACAACTAAAAACGGACTTGCTATTAAACAAACCTTCAGAAGAATTTCTGCTTACTGAATATTATTGTCAATCCTGGAATGAGGAATATTGGGGTCAACTACATTAGATGTTAAGATCTGCAGATTAGGAACGATACAAAAGTATCGCTCCTATCATTGCGTCTTACTTACCTAAATGTTTTTCAAAAAATAGGACCATTTCCTGGTAGGCTTGCTTGGATTCAGGTGAGTCCAGGACCTGCAAGTAAAAGGCATGCGAGCAGCCTTCAAAAACTTGGAGGTAGGCATCGATCCCGAGACTACGAAGTTTTTGGTGTGTGCGAACGGTATTGCTGAGGAAGAGATCGCGAGTGCCTGAGGTGAGGATGGTAGGAGGAAAGCCTTTGGCAAAATCACCATAGATGGGTGAGATCAAGGGATTTTTCATGTCGTTTGTTCCAGCATATAACTTAGCGATGCTCTTAAGTAGCCCGTTATACGTCACAAGGAAGTTATCGATTTCCTGATTGGTCTGATAGGAATCCCCTACACCGGTTATATCCATAAAAGGAGTTCCAAGCCCAACTACGGCTGGCTGAGGAAGATTTAGCTCTTGCATTTTAAACATGGCGGTAGCTGTCAGTCCACTACCTGCGGATGTGCCAAACATGCCGATATTAGCTGGTTTATATGTCTTGAGCACATCCTTATAAACAGCCATCACATCATCAAGGCCTGCTGGAAAGGGATGGTCAGGCAACATCCGGTAGTCGATAGAGACCACTTTCGTTTGTGCGTAGTGAGCCATGGCCATTGCTTCTGGCACACTGCCTTCGCCGCCATTGAGGATATAGCCTCCCCCATGCACATAGACTAGAATTCGATCTTTGTTTTTTTCTGGAATGACTTTCGGTTGAACGATGTGGGTTTTGACACCGGCGATCACTTCAGGCTTCACATCGACTGTGAAAAGCTTATTTGCAGAGGACATAAGTTGCTGAGTGACAACCCCTTCCCCTTTGGCAACAAGTTCCCGCCATTGCTCGATCGTTTTAGGTTCTAAATACATGAGCGGATCAAGGGCTTGAGCAATATTTTGCTGAAGCTCGGGGCTGACATTACCTGGAACAGGGATACTTCTTGCCGGCACTTGTCTATCTGGAAATGCCTCTACTTGCGATAACGAAAGTAGCAATGAACCTAAAATAAGCTTTTTCACTAAGAGTCTCCTATTCAATTAAGGTTTGGATCAGGTCCATAGCTTCACGAAGGCCTTGAGAGATACCGGGCTCGGATGTGGCATGACCGGCATCGGAAATAAACCACAATTCTGAATTTGGCCATTGTTGATAAAGGTCAAAGGCTCCTTGAGGTGGACAGATGACGTCGTACCGCCCTTGAACGATAATGGCGGGCAAATGCGCAATCTTATCAAGATTGTTGAGAAGTTGATTTTCTTCAATAAAGAAGGCATTCGCCGCATAGTGAATAAAGGCTCGTCCAATCCCCAAAGTGCTGATGATATCTGTATTAACTTCCTCAATTTCCTGTTCATCCGGCACCAAGTGAGCGCAAAATGTATCAAAACGCATAAAAGCACAGGCAGCTTGCATATGAATAGCAGGATCTGGATCCATCACTCGTTTATGAAAGGCTGTGATCAAATCACCTCTTTCATCTTCCGGGATAATATCCACCATCTCTTGCCATATTTCCGGGAAAGTCGTTTTCATACCGTAAAATAGATGCTTATAGTCATGCTCTCTGCAAAGAAAGATCCCGCGTAGCACAAATCCAAGGCTATTTTCGGGGTGTGTTTCACCATATAGGATCGATAGAAAACTACCATAGGAACCACCATATAGAACCCATTTATCAATTCCAAGATGTTTGCGTAATTTCTCCATGTCCGCTACAGCAGCTTGAGGCGTATTGTCTTCCATGGATGCAAAAGGAAGCGATCTTCCAGCTCCCCGCTGATCGAACATGATGACATGGTATACATCCGGATTAAAGAATTTTGTCCAGGATTCGTAACACTGGCTTCCAGGTCCGCCATGAGATGTGATGACCGGTATCCCTTTTGGATTTCCAAATTCCGCAAAATAAATGGAATGATCCTGTGACACTTTCAAGCACCCTTCATTAAAGGGTTTAGTTTGAGTGTAAAAGGATTGCTCAGTGTAGAGCTTATTGACAATTTGATGCGTTGCGCTCAAGCCATTTAAGGCTAATAAAGTTGCTACAGCTAATCTTGCGATCATTCCTTCACCTTTTCTAGTTATACCGATCGGTATAGAAGGAATATCGTATAAGAATTATTTAATTTCAATCATTATGACTTGTCCATCAACAAGATTAAAGTCTTTTCCCATCCCCAATAACTCCATAACAACTTTTTCTGTTTCCAAATCAGCTTCGAAATAATCAAAAAAATCGTTAATGGTTACTTGTAGATCATCTTTATGGCTTGTGTGACCAAATAAACCTATCTGGTGCTTTGCATCAATCTCTGGATAATCCCCTGAACAGATATGAATTAAAGAAAGGCCAAGTGAAAATTTGCATGAATTGATGATCTGCTCTTTTAGTTTTTCCTGGTCTGTCTTTATATCTAAACCTTCCTCAATCTTTTTATGGATAGTTTTTCTTAGATCATCAATTTCATTTATGGCTTTAAGAGATGTATAGGCTGCAGAAGAAATTATAAGTTCATTGATAGGTGTATTGTCTTTAGGATCGCTTAATTTGGAGATAATCTTTTTCATGGATATATCTCCTCCAAAATCCGCGTGATAGATTTGAAAATCAGTCCCTTTTAAAGATTCTCCTTTGTAAAGCATATTTTGAGGCTTTATGTCGAAATGGCACATCCCTTTTCCGGCGATGTAATCCAGCCCAGATTTAAGGGTATCGACTATTTTTTTATTAAAATGAATTTTATCAGATGCAGTTAGATCTTCATTC
>CAZOAX010000018.1:0-14137 GCA_964577735.1 uncultured bacterium | reverse complement strand
TTATCGGCGATTTCTAGCCGCAAAGCGGCCTGATCACATTTTGAAGACAGACTCTTAATACCACACTATTCCATTAGCACGTAAAGTAGCTTTTGCAATGCAACTAAATCCTTTGTCGCAATCAATTCTCTTGCGGAGTGCATGGAGAGTTGGCCGATGCCGATGTCGACGGTGGGGATCCCGGTGAGGGCGGCTTGGATGGGGCCGATGGTACTGCCGGAGGGGATGTCGTTACGGCTAGAGATGATCTGGTAAGGGATCTTTTCTTTCGAGGCGGTCTCGAGGACTGTTTTTGCACTTGTCACGTCGGTCGCATATTTTTTTTGAGCGTGGGTTTTGACGAGGACGCCTTGGCCAAGGTGGGGTTTATGCTTGGGATCGTGCTTTTCAGGGTAGTTGGGGTGGACGGAGTGACCGAGATCGACAGAGATGCATAGAGATCGTTGTATAAGCCTTAGGTAGTTCTCGCGATCAATTTTGAGATTGAGCATGATCCGTTCAAGTAAGTGCGAAAAGAAGGGGGATTCAGCTCCTGTAGCGGTTCCGGAACCGATTTCTTCATGATCAAAGAAGGCGATCATTTGCAGTTTGGACTTTAGCGGTTTTTGCTTTTCGGTGAAGGCTGAAAGGATGGAATAGACGGAGGCAAGACTATCTAGGCGGTAGCTTGCAATCAGTTCCCCTTTATTGCCGATTGTGGATGGTTCTTCAAGAGGATAGAGAAATAGGTCGTGGGCCAGGATTTCCTTTGAAGGGGGCAGAAGGGATTTTAAATAATTTTCTTTTTCACCAATGCTGGCAATAGCGGACAAGTGCTCCTGACGATTGAGGATGAGTCCTTTTTCATTGACTTCACGGTCGAGATGGATCGCAAGCTGTGCGACCAGGCAAGGGTTTTGCTTAAGATTCACAAGGGCTTCCTGCGATTGACCCTTTTTATCGATGTAAAGAACTTTGCCGGCGACTCCAAGGTCACGATTAAGCCAGGAACTTAGGAGCGGGGCTCCATAAACTTCGACTCCCCACATCACCATTCCCTCTTTGACGTATTCAGCATGGGGTTTTAATTTCAGCGCTGGGCTATCGGTATGAGATGCAAAGATTTGGGTCTCCTGCAGCTCATGAGTAGGCACTTTAAATGCGATCAAGCTTCCTTCTCTAACGCAAAAATAATGCCCGCCTTTTTTCAATTTCCAAGAGTCGCCTTCAGAAAGCTCTATGAAACTGTGTGCAATAAGCTGTTTTTTGATTTCCTGAACAGCGTGGTAAGAGGTGGGTGAGTTTTTTAAAAAGGATAAGATTGACATGGCAGGATCGTCCGGTTGTATTTTATATCAACTAATAGCAGGATACGTCTTTTGATAAAGAGTTCAAGAAAAAAAACGCAGAGGCGCAGAGACGGGGAGACGCAGAGAGAAATCTTGTTTTCTTGCTTAAAAGGTGGCCTTAGGCCATCTTTTAAGCAAGAAAACATTCTCTCCAGAAGAAAGGAACTTTCTTCTGGAGAATCTAAATCCTTAGTAGATAGTAGCCTTCCCTGCGGCTCCCCGTCTCTGCGCCTCTGCATTAATATTGCTTACGCGTATTCCTAAATCAGTTTGTTCCGTTTTTCAGTACGGAAATTCCGCCGAGATAGGGGCGTAGCACTTCCGGAATGATAATCGATCCATCCGCTTGTTGATTGTTTTCAAGCAGGCCAACCATTAATCTTGATGTAGCAAGTCCAGATCCGTTCAGTGTGTACACGGGCTCTGGCTTATCATCTTTCGAGCGTCTAAAGCGAATGTTGGAGCGTCTTGCTTGGTAGTCGGTGCAATTAGATACAGAAGATACTTCATAGTACCGGTTTTGTCCGGGAAGCCAAACTTCGATGTCGATCGTTTTTGCGCCTGCAAATGACATGTCGCCTGTTGTGAGGAGCATATTGCGGTAATGGAGACCAAGACCTTGCAAGATCTCTTCTGCACTCTTCACCATATCGTCAAAGACGCGTACAGAGTCTTCCGGAAGGGTGAAGCAGAACATTTCCACCTTGTTGAACTGGTGCATCCGGATAAGTCCACGTTCTTGTGATCCTGCAGCTCCGGCTTCTCTTCTAAAGCATGGGGTATAGGCAATGTAGCGAAGCGGCAGATCTTCTACAGGGATGATCTCATCCATATGGAGGCCGTTCAAGGGGATCTCAGCTGTCGGGATCATGATGAGGCTGAAATCATCATCTGAAATTTTAAACTGCTGTCCTGCAAATTTGGGCAGCTGGCCGGATCCATACATGATTTCCGGTCTGACAACAATCGGTGGAATCCATTGCTCAAAGCCGTTTTTAATATGGATGCTGATCATGTATTGAAGGAGCGCCCATTCCAGTCTTGCGCCAAGTCCACGATAAACGGGCCAGCCGGACCCGGCAAGTTTTGCGCCACGTTTGAAATCAAATAAGTTGAGCGTTTCGTTGAGCTCAACGTGGTTTTTGAAAGGAAAGCTAAAGGTCGGCTTTGCGCCCCATTCTTTAACAAGCACGTTATCTTTTGGATCGGGAGAGACGGGGATATCGTCCATCGGAATATTGGGAAGATTATCCATTAGATCTTTGAAGCGGGCTTCTTTTTCGTTTAAAGCTTGATCAAGCACGGTGATCTCATCACCTCTTCCGCTCACTTGTTTAGTTAGCTCTGCAACATCTTGCCCTTGTCGTTTCAGCTCGCCGATCCGTTTGGCGGACTCATTGCGTTCTGCTTTGAGGGCTTCTACTTTGGATTTCCCTTCACGAATTTCGATATCGAGTTGCACAATTTCATCGAGTGAAACAGTTGGGTCTTTGTATTTAAGCTTTTTTTCAATCGCTTCTTTGTCTTTACGTATTAATTTGATATCTAGCATGGGAAATCCTCAAAGTTGTCGAAGAAGAGCATAAACAATGTCTGATTTTTATTCCAAAATAAAGGAATAAATTCTATTTTTAATCCCCTAAGAAGGAAGGGAAGAGCCTTGAAATTAAAAAAAGTAGAAATCCTCGGATTTAAGTCGTTTGCCGACAAAACAGTTATTGAATTCCATGAAGGGATTACTTGTGTTGTCGGACCCAATGGGTGTGGAAAATCAAACATCGGCGATGCCATCCGCTGGGTACTTGGTGAGCAATCAGCAAAAGCGATGCGCGGCGGAAAAATGCCCGATGTTATTTTTGCTGGAGCTTCTTCAAAAAAAGCTTTGAATTTTGCTGAAGTCACGATCACTTTTTCAGAAGTCAATGGAGATCTGCCTCTTGATTTTCAAGAGGTTGCAGTCACAAGAAAGCTGCATCGAAGCGGTGAATCCGAGTATTTCATCAATAAACAGGCTGTCAGGTTAAAAGATGTGCATTCGCTATTCTTAGATTCCGGGATTGGTAAAAATAATATTTCATTTTTTGAACAGGGGAAGATCGATCAACTCATTCAATATTCTCCCGAAGAGCGGCGGACTATTTTTGAAGAAGCTGCCGGGATCACACGGTTTTTACAACGTAAACGGGAAGCAATTCGTAAGCTTGATGATGTTAACTTAAATTTAAGCCGCGTTGACGATATCAAACAAGAGATCGATAAGCAAATTGTGCTCTTGGAGTCGCAAGCTGAAGCTGCAAGCGTTTTCAAAGATAAAAAAGGGCGTTTAGATGTTTTTGAAAAAGAACATTTACTGCTTCGCTATGCCAATTATTCCCGCAAACAAGCCGATCTGAAAGTAAAGGAATCTGAATTTTTAAAAAAACAAACGGACATTGCCGGAAGTAAAGAGCAGCTTGATCAATCGCTGCAAGAAAAAAAAACAGCCTATGAAGCCCTTGAGAAGCAGTATCGGGCTGCACGTGACCTCTTTCTTTTTAAACAAAATGAAAAAGACTTAAAAACCCAATCTGTGCAGCACTCAAGCGACCAGATCAAGGCGCTTATTTCAAAAGAAGAAAAAATTTTAAACGAAGTCAAAACGTTAAAAACTAAGCAATCCGGCTGGACAGAGGAAATAGCTTCTCTAAGTACAAAACGGGATGGCCTTTCGAATCAATTAAAACAAGCCAAGGATGCAGTTGCCGCTACAGGCCAAGAATTTCAAAGCTTGGAAAAAGAGCTTCAGGATCTTCGCAAAAACCAGACAGAAGCTTATCGGACAAAAGTCAATGCCTACCAAAAACAAGCTTCCCTGCAAAACGAAGTGAAGCAGTTGAAGTTTCGAGCCGAGTCCAATCTTGAAAAGAAAGAACAACTTGAAGTACGTGGTAAAAATTTAAATGAAGTGATCCAGGGAAAAGAGCTTGAGGCAAAGGCCAAAGAAGAAGCGTTTAACCAAGCCGAAGTGGCTGTACAAAATGCAAAACTTGCATTTCAAAAGGCCGATGAAGGAGTCAAAACTGCGATTGCTGAAACGGAAATTGCGAAAAAAGAAGTGGATGTTCAAGTCAGCAATTTTCATGAAAAATCAGCTAAATTAAAGGCATTGCTCCATTTGCGTCAGGAGTTTGCAGGGTTCACTTCCGGAGGTAAGCAGCTATTAAAAGATTCTTCTGATCCTAAAAGTCCGATCTACGGGCTTTTAAAAGGACTTTATGAGTACATTGTCCCGAAAAATGGATATGAGCCTGCTGTTAGTGCGGCACTTAAGGTGTATGCCCAGACGCTTGTGGCTGCAACAAAAGAAGATTTTGAAAAAGTTCTGTCCTATGCAAAAGAAAAGGCGCTCACTGACTTTTCACTTGTATGCCTTGAAATTTATGAGCCTGCATCACGTTCAGATTTCATCGCTGAAAGTATTCTAGGAAGTCATTTGCTGAGTTCAATTGCCGAAGAAAAACACTTAAAAGGTGCGTTTGAAAAAGCAATAAATGATAAAAAAGCCTCTTGGATCAATCCTGGATGGTTCATCGATTCAAAAGGGGTGTTATTTGCGGCAGGCGCAGGTGAGGCTACTGTTTTTACGCGGGAAGCAGAGATCAGAGCTCTAGAAAAGGAGCTTGAAAAGGTTCTTGAGCATAAGGCCGCAGCTGAATCAGCTCTAGCTCTCAAAATACAGCAAGAGCAATCTCTAAAGACTGAAAAAACGAATGTGGAAAAGCATCATAGAGAGCTTGAAATAGCGTCCATGGAATTGAAGTTTGCTTTGCAGAAGGTGCAAGGTGAGCTGCAGCGTGTGATTAAAGAAAAATCGCAAGTTGAGGAAGAGGTTAAAGGCCTTTTAAAATACATTCAAGGTGTACTTGCAGAGCAGGAGTCTGTTTCGAAAGTATTTGAATCGGCAAGTGCCGGCCTGGAGAAGATCTCAAGCGAGCTTGCAAATGTAGAGCAAGTGCTGGCTGATAAAAATTCGCTTGCTGCAGATAAAAAACAAATCTTCCAAAAAGGGGAAAATGAAGTACGGAATTTAGATGCTGAATTTAGAAAAATTTCTCATCATTTTCATACCCTTGAAGCGCAACATGCAGAAACCAAACGTTTGATCACAAGGCTCGAGGGAGATTTAGAAGCAAGTAAGGCTGCAAGAGAAAAGTGGGTCTCCCAATCGGAGAACAGTACCCAGGATCTAGGCCTGATTATAACCGATCTTGAAAAAGCAAAAGAGAATGCAGCTAAACTGGAAGCTCAGCAAGCTGAATTCAAAAATCAAATTCTTGCGATTGAAAAGCAATGTAAAGAACTTGAGCTTGGTCTGAAAGAGATTGAAGGAAAGGTTCATCAAGTGGGGATTCAGCTTGCACATGTGGAAACGGGGCAGAATACTGTTTTAGCTGAGTTGCAAGAGCGCTATGAGATTTCTGAACAAGTGGAAGCACCTTCATTGGATTTGAGCCTTGAGAAATTGGATAAGGAAATTCAAGGTTTACGCAAGTTCCTTGAACAAAATCAAAATGTCAACTTGGCCGCTATCGAAGAGTGCGAAAAGCAAAAAGAAAGGGCTGTATTTATTGAAACTCAAGTTGCAGATCTTAACAGTGCAAAATCAGAACTTCTCAAAATGATCGCTGGGCTTGATCAGGAAAGCCGTTTCCTCTTTAAAAACACATTTGATCAAATCCGGACCAATTTTCAAAAAAACTTCCAAATTTTATTTAAAGGAGGAGAAGCCGACCTTGAGTTGCTTGAGGCAGACGACATTTTAGATGCCGGTGTAGAGATCACGGCAAAGCCTCCTGGTAAGCAAATGCGCTCGCTTAGTTTGCTCTCAGGCGGAGAGAAATGTTTGACCGCGATGGCTCTGCTTTTTGCAATTTTCGAAGTCAAATCTTCACCTTTTTGCATATTAGATGAAATCGATGCTCCCCTAGACGATTCTAATGTAGAAAGGTTTTTGAATGTGGTGAAGCAATTCATCGACCGATGTAAATTTATAATTGTGACACATAACAAAAGGACTATGGCACTTGCCGATCGCCTTTATGGAGTTTCCATGGAAGAAAAAGGGATATCCAAGCTTCTTTTTATGGAATTTTCTGAAAAAACGACTCAACTAGTAGGAGTATAATATGATGCGGATAGGAATACCCAAAGAAATCAAAAATCATGAATACCGCGTAGGCTCATCCCCGGCTATGGTCCGTGCGCTTGTAGAAGCTGGCAATACCGTATTTGTAGAAAAGAATGCTGGAACTGCAATTGGATTTTTGGATAGTCACTACATTGCCTCAGGTGCGACTATTGTTGCACATCCCAAAGAAGTCTATGCCTGTGACATGGTGATCAAAGTCAAGGAACCACAAAAAAGCGAGTATGAATTGCTTCGTGAAGGTCTGATCTTATTTTGTTACTTACATCTTGCACCGGATCCAGAGCAAACAGCTGCCTTGATCAATAGTAAAGTCATCGCAATCGCCTACGAGACAGTGACGGATAAATCAGGTAGACTCCCTCTCCTTGTCCCGATGAGTGAAATTGCCGGACGCATTTCCATTCAAGTGGGTGCAACCTATCTTCAAATGAATGAGGGCGGCAAAGGTGTTCTTCTTGGTGGCGTTCCCGGTGTGATGCCAGGAAAAGTCGGTGTGATCGGTGGAGGAATTGTAGGCACAGAAGCTGCCCGTATGGCACTTGGTCTTGGTGCAGATGTAACCATCGTCGACCGCGATCTTGTCCGCCTCCGTGAGCTGAACCTTTTATTTGGCCCAGCATTGCGCACAGTATATGCCTCCTCCCAATCAATCGAAGAAGTAGTAGTCAACTCTGATCTCGTCATTGGCTCAGTCTTAATTCCGGGCAAAATGGCACCAAAACTGATCAAGCGCTCCATGATTCAAAAAATGGCGCCAGGTTCAGTATTTGTTGATGTGGCGATCGACCAAGGTGGATGCTCTGAGACCTCCCGACCTACATCCCACGACCACCCAACCTACATTGAAGATGGCGTTATTCACTACTGCGTGACTAACATGCCCGGTGCCACTGCAAGAACAAGTACCATGGCGCTCACCAACGCAACGCTTAGCCCTGCGCTTGAAATTTCAACCAAGGGTTGGAAGCTTGCTCTTCATGAGAACCCACACCTGGCAGCCGGCCTCAATGTCTGCCTAGGCAACGTAACCAACCTGCCAGTCGCCCTAGACCTAGGATACTCCTACGTCGCCCCCCAAGAGTTTTGTACCCGTTAATGTTTGGGTAGTGACTTTTCTGGCTTTGCAGAGCGTGGTCGTCGTTGACGACCACTAATGCGTGCTCGGACCATCGCTGGGTAGGAAACCCAGCTTCGGCCCTGCGCCGCATTTCTGCTGTGCCATAAAAGCCTCGGTGGCGACGAGCAGCCTTTGGCTGCCTGCCGCTCGCAATCGACCGCAAGGAAGCCTTGCGGGAAAGCAGTATTTACTTTTTGGAAATATATGCTAGGGCCTGATCTAAGGCATCGGCTGCGGCGACGGGAACGTCGGGTTCAATGCCCTTGCCTTCCCAGTTCTTTTCTCCGCGTTCTTTTTGTATAGGGTTGATCACTTCGCCTTCTGGGATATAGGCAGCGAATTCTCCAGCATTGAACCACCTTTTGGCGGTATTGGCGCCTCCTCCAGATTTTTCTCCTATAACCGTGGCTCTATTGAAGACTCTCATGTCGTTCGTGACAGTTTCAGCGGCGGAAAAAGTATTGGGTCCAATTAATACGATTAAGGATTGGTCTAATAAGCGTCGATTTTTTGGCAATTCTTCCTCACTTAACGTTTTAACCTCATCAGAGGTGCCATCTCTATAAAAAGCTTGGGTCAAAGGCTTGTCTTCTAAAAATAAACTGCAAACTAACTGAGCACCCGTGTGATGACCTCCTCCACAATTTCTCAGGTCGATGATTATTGTTTTTGCAGCTTGTAAGTTATTTACAGCCTTAATAATTTCTTCTTTTCTATTCTCGAAATCGATCATAAATTCGCGATCACGTTCATTTTGGGGTTCTCCCATATACTTGCAGTTTCGAATATCTCCTCTAAAATCGACATAGCCAACATCAGTATTATCCTTCAAAATGCCTGTTTGAACCTCATATGGGATCCATTTATCGCCACCGTCTAGCGTGGATTTGTATTCTGTTGGTTTTTCATTAAACTCGGCAAGGGGATAAGGGCCGTTGAGATCTTCAATGGTCGGGATTTCCTCAATGGAGAGGGATGTCTCTTCCTCAGAAACTACATTGGGTATCACGACGCGTACGTGCAAGTCCTGTGATATCTTCTGAAGATCTTCTGTGAGGGCTTCACATAATTTTTTAGGGTCACTGATTGCTGCATAAGTGCCGTTATTTAATTGTTCATGAAGATAATCATTGCAGGCTTCTCCAACATCTGGGAAGACATAGTATTTTGCGAATGAGAGGCCTATTTTACCGATCATCTCTTCTAAACTCAAGGGTGCTGATTTGAGAGTGCTGCTTACTTCTCCATTCTCTTCAATCGTGACTGAGTCTTTAGCTCGATCGTATTTTAGTGTTAGAGGTAGATCTTTGAGCTTAAAGGAGCCGTCTTCTAAAAGAAGGCATTCTGTCGGATTATCAGGGTGGCCAATTCCGATCTCAAAAAAGTGTCCATCTTTTGTAAAGAATTGGATGTTGTGATTTTCATCAGCAAGATAGCTACCCTCTGGGAAGTCTGCCTCTAGTTGTGGAATAGGCTTAGTTTCGGATTTAAGTAGAATTTGAACCCCCACATCATGGACCGCCTTATCCTCTTGTAGAGACAATCTGTTTTTCAAATCTTCTTCTGTTGAGATGGAATCAAGTGAAAATGAGCCTAAAATCTTACAGACTGTCTCTGATTTCTCTTTGTCTCCTAAAACGGTATAGGTAACCCCATTGATCAGCACCGTCTGATCCGATTTTTGGCCCTTCACGATGTCTAAATTGTAATCTGTGCCTTGATGCTGGAAACTGAGATGAAAGTTGTCTGGAGTTGCCATTTTCTGCCTATTTAGTTAGCTTGTATTTAATATTATACGCGCATTTGAATTTATAGTAAAAATGGTGTATTATAGATAAGTAAAAGGGGTGAATAATGACAGAACCTATTGATATTGAAGAGATTAATAGAAAAGTCATCAAGCGTGACTTTCAAAAAGTAGATTTTGAGCATGATCAGACGAGAGAGGAAAATACCGTAGATTTCAAAGGTCACAAAATTGAACATATCGACCCCAAAAACTCAAAGGCTCGAAATCTTTTTAAGAAGAATATTCAAAATGGAAATGTTGAAGAAAGGTGACTTGGTCAACTTAAGCGTCTAATAATCAATGACTGTTGATTTGCTCAGGGCATTGAGTAACGCCCTAGCTTCTTAGCGACTGTGCTCAATGCATTGAATAATGCCTCGTTTTGGGTTCTTCTAGTATGAAATTCTTAGTTATTCCCAATTATCCTTGATTTCAACAATAAGTTGGGATAAGTTGTTATAACTTTGGAGATAATCTATAGATAGAACACAGATCCTTTTTCCTTACAATCAATATAATTTTCATTTTAGATAGGTGGAGAAGTAGGGGTTGGCAAGGGCTTTGAGGTTGCCTTTTAGGGTGTAAGCGGGGTGGATGGTGATTTTGATGGCTTCGAGGATGATTTCATAGCAGGCGGCAGATCCGCGTCTATAATAGGTGATTTGATGCAGGCGGTATTCGAATTCACGAATAAGGGCATCGAGTTGATCTGAAGGGGTTTGAAAGCTCAGGATTTTGTTGCATAGGATAGACATGGGCTTTTGATGAAGGGGGATGTCCCGATAGCTTGTGTGGAGCAGTGCAACAATACCATGTGATTTAAAGTCGTCGATATCGATTTCTCCGTTTGAGTCGTGTTTGAGGACGGTGACATGACGTGTCAGGGTGCGCCATTCATTATCCGTTTGCAATTCTACTCTGCCCACGAAAATGTACATGTTTTGATCTTTTGTAATGTCGGCTTTGCTGATTTTCTTACCTTGAAGGGCATATAGAAGGGGGAGGGTTTTCTGTTTGTGCTCGATGAGGTGATTCATGGCAAAATTGGACTCGTCGGTGTCATTGTGCTTACCTGACATCATTTTCTGGAACATGGCAAATGGATCTTCAAATAGCAGGGTATTTTCTTTAAGAAGTTTAAAAGTGTAACGGGAGTTGTCGAGTGTCTTTCGACGGGTCTTTGTTTTATCCGGCATCAGGGCGAGGCAGTCCAGGATCAGTTCTTTGATTGTGTTATTGGTCTCTTTATAGGCTTCTGTAGAAAGTAATGTCGACATGAAGTCGCCGGAAGTACGTTCATCGCCAAAGAGTTCAGATCCTTCTGTTTCAGTTGTATAGGCAATATTGTTTCGAAGGGCTCCTGCTTTGGCCAGCATCTTTTTAAAATTGTCTGGATCTTCTCTGTAGCGTAGTTCTGAGATGAATTCACACATTTCATGAATGGCTTTTTTCTTCAATTCATCAAATTTTTGGTCATTTCCATAAATAGATGTGGTGTTGAGAACTTTGCCGAGGGAGTCGCTTAAAGAGCCATTAAAGACAGGTTCCATGTTTTTCTCCGAGTATTTTAGTTTTGAGTAAAGGGGCGTACCTTAGGATTCCTTCTTCTTTTTCTACATTCATGAGGCTGAAGAGCTCTGCTGGATTGGGCTTACCACCCCATGTGAGCTGTCTTTTGACCTTCACGCGGTAAAAGAAATCTTCATCCCGTGTCCAGTAATGATTGATCACAAGTTTGTTCCAGAGCACATAGCAGCTTTTATCTTCTTTAGTAGCAAATTTGTCGGTATTGACGCTGCAGTACCCTTCTTTGTAATTGGCTTGGTGGGCGCTTGTGAAATTGACGACGCGCTCAGGTCGTACGATGCTTTTGACAAAACGGTTATAGGCAAATGACTTTTCTGCGCACATTGTGAGAGATTCAATGAGGAGTTTATCCTCGGGAAATTTTTTGACACCTGAGGTGCCGAACATTCTCCAATTTACAACAAGGCCGCCGTAGGCTTCATAGCTTTTAAGGAAATGGGTCAAACTGACATTTTGAATAGGGAATAAAAATTCATCGATATCGATGAAAGCAAGCCATTTGCAGACGCCTTGGGTTTCAGTGATGCAATCGGAAAAACATTGGCATTGCATGTCGTAGTAGGTTTTAAAATTATCGGCAACGATGGGAATGTCTTTGACTTCAGCTGTGCCATCTTTGATGTAGGGGGCCAAAACCTCTAAATAATTGTCTTGGCTCAAGTTGTTAAAAAAATAGAAGTGACTGACGCCGAGTGACTTATGGTATTCGATCCATTCTTTTAGATAGGGAGCTTCATCCTGGATCAACACGCAAATGGCCAGGTCATGTTTATAGCTCGTAGCGTGAGCAAAAGGAATGAGTAGCAGGAGACAGAGGAGAATTTTCATGTGCAGCAGTGTATGAAATTCTAAAAAATAGATGCAATAGTGAAATCGGGCAAGGGCAAGGGAAGGGGAAAGGGTAAGGAGTGTCCTATAATTTGTTGTTAGTTTATAATGAGGAGATATGCTGAATATTCCAAATAATTTGATTCCATACCTATCCACACTAAATCAATTAAATAAATGCATTGTGGAAGAGATTGAATTTTCCGGACCGACATACCAGATTAAGATTGCTGATCCTGAGGAAGAAGAAGCGATTTGGACATTTGTTCAATTGAATGGATCTGAACTCCGGGATGCCTTTTGTTCCTGCCGGGAAAGTGAGGAGAATGGGGGGTGCTGTCATTTGGCCCTCTCTTATGTCAGCTTATTTGATGAAACACATTTACCGATCCATGAACGGTTCAAACGCTCTTTTTGGTATGCAATTGGAAAAATATGGTTTGCAAGATATGGGTTAAGAGCCAAGGGACCGGGATTTAAAGCAACCTCATCAAGTGTTGAAGGTGCCAGGCTGCTTGAATTGATCAAAGGGGAGAAGATTGCAGAAACGGAGGAAAACTCCATCAAGTTCTCCAATCTATCAGAAGAGGAGATTGCAGATTGGAAAGCGGGTAATCCTTCAAGTGAATTGCTCTTTGAGCTATCTGGATGGGCTAATTTTGTTAAGCAGCTTTTTTTGCATAAACCGATCCGAATTGAGTTTTTTGAAGACCTAAGCGAAGTGGTTTTGACCTGTGATGATTTTGTTATCAAGAGCTCTTTAAGTGAGCTTGAACTAGAGTCAGTCATTCCCACATTGCAGCCGGGCGTTTCAAATTTGACGGTGTTCAATCAATTGAAAGATGGGTATAGCCGTATTACGTATGAGGCTGAGCATCTTTATCTTGTTCCAAAGCCTTTGCCGCAATTTTCGGGAGCACGTGAAATTGGAGACTGGACATACGTTCCAAAACAAGGATTTTATTCCAAGACTGCGCTTGTTGAAAAGAACGAGCTGACAGGCAAAGAGATTGAGGATTTTTTTGATCGTTATAAAGACCAAATCGAGCCCCTATTAACAGGTGGAACCTGGAACTCAAAACCGATCCCTCTACAATATGCGCTGAAGTTTGATAAAGAATGGAATTTAGAAATTCATGCGTATCTTCTAAAACAAGGAGATTTTGAAAAAGCACCCAGATGGGGCAGGTGGGTTTATCTGCCGTCTGATGGTTTTTTTCAGGTCATTGCAGCAGATGATTTTAATATCCCGTCTATTGTGCTTCAAAAAGACGTTTCTGATTTTATCCGAGACCATGCCGATTGGCTTAGCTCAAAAAATGGGTTCACCGTTCATCTCAGTAGCATTGAAACGCAAATTTCCTATCTTGTGGATCCGCAAAATTCTTTAATTTTTGAAAGAAAATTGCCTCATAAAGGGATAGGAACAGTCGAATTTGGACCCTGGGTCTATGTCAAAGGTGAAGGATTTTTCAGTAAGACCAATGCGCCTATTTACCTTCCTGTCGAATTTGGATTGCCGATCCGAAAAGACCTTGTGCCTTCCTTTCTTTTGCGTAATCTAAGTGAGCTTGAAGGGGTTCCCGGATTTTTCAATCAGGAAGATCCTTTTCAAAAAGTGGGCCTTGAAGTTGGGTTGGATAAAGACAAAATCTGGATAGAACCTCGCTATACGCTCAAAGAGAAATATAAAAAAGCGGTCCCTCTTTTCTTTGAAGATTGGGTCTATTTGAA
The DNA here is from genome assembly GCA_964577735.1 of uncultured bacterium. GTDB lineage: Bacteria > Chlamydiota > Chlamydiia > Chlamydiales > Parachlamydiaceae > CAZOAX01. The sequence continues at coordinate 566 of CAZOAX010000018.1, read as the reverse complement.
AGACGAAGGTTTTTTTCAACTTACAGGACAAAACCGATTGCCGGATAAGGTGCGTGACCCTCTATGGATCCCCTCAAATGATGTCGATGAGCTGGATGATCTGCATTCTTGGATACAGAAAATAGATCCGCGCCTTGTGCAGCCTGTTTATATACGCCTAATACTTAACAGGTTAGAGGAGTCTAAGTATTACAGTTGGATGCTGGATTTATCGTATCAGACAGAAAGAGGGATTATTCCCATAAAGTCTGTGATCGATGCCATTCATAAAAAGAAAAAGTATTTATTTTTGCCAGAAGGGCGATTGAATTTAAGCGATGAACGGTTCCAATGGCTACGTCGTCTTCGTCCTGAATCTATTCAAAAGAATGAACTCAATCTTTCTACAATTGAATTGATCCGCCTTCATGCGTTTGAAGATATTGGGGCATCTGCAGATACTTCTAATCTTTTTCAAGAAGTGATCGAGCTTAAGAAAACGCCACCATTTGATATTGAAGAACTCAAAAGCACCTTAAGGCCTTATCAATTGATCGGTGCGAAATGGTTATTTTCCTTATACCACT
>CAZOAX010000017.1:0-14450 GCA_964577735.1 uncultured bacterium | reverse complement strand
CCTCTGTGTTGAATTTAAATATAGAATCCTAGAGTAGAGTCTGTGATGAGTGGTTACGACGGAGATGGAGCCAGTCGAGCATTTTTTGTTTGGCATTTGAATTGACGACGGTGAGGCCGGGCTTAATTCCTTCTTCCGATAGCTCAAAGGCCTTCATGGTGTTACAAATGCGACCATCGAGGCGTACGCCAACACCTTTAATACCTGCCATATTGCCCCAGTCGGCAAACATGGTCAGGGTCATTTCACAGGCGGTAATGAGGAAAATAATCTCTTTTTTAGGATGGAGATTGATGAGATTGAGAACCTGATCGCCTATGTAGTGCACTGTTGGGATCGATACCGGAACGACACCTTCTTTAGGGGCAGCGTGGATGCATTTTCCGATAAAGCACTGCTGGCAGACGGAGTTATTGGCGTCATGCATACAAGCATCTGTAAACCTGCCTGAGGGACACTCAAAAGGCTTATGGCAGTAAGAAAATCCTAAAACAAGAAGCGTATTTTCTTTGAGAAGCAAATTGTCAAAAGCTTGCATGTCAGCGATCCCATAAAGAAAAAAATCGCCCTCTCGTTTGAATGACTGCTTTTTAAGGATCGAACGGACATAATTTTTGAAATGGAAAATGGGACGTTTGATCACATTTTTGAAAACTTTTAAGCCCTTATCTTGCAGCAGCATCCATTTAAAACTTTTCCACTTTAGATTTTTGGCTGTTTCAGGTGTAATCCCTTGCATAGTAGGCATGGTTTTTAAGACTTTTAGAGGGGATTTTTGGATAGCGATCGATTCCGCCTGATCCCAAGCCTTTTCGGCTTCATTCCAACTTTTAAACTGATCCCAAAATTTCATTCTGCTATCATAGTCGTTCTATGCATAAATTTGAAGTCCAACTTGATTCTACTTTAAGTGCCACCTCTTTATCTGGTCCGATGCCGGCTGCCAAACCTCCTTTTGATTTAAAAAAAGTACCTTGGTCAAAAGCGCATGAACTCCTTAAGTTCTTAGCTGCCAATGGGACAATTATTTGGAAGGGATCGCCTCTTCTTGTCGATTTTTTTTCGCCTGTGTCTTTTGTTTATCAGGTACAAAAAACAGCAGATAAACTTGAACTTTCAGGAAAATTCGTTACCAAGAAAGATATCGCCCTTAAAGATTGCGCATTCATAGCTCCTTGCAATCCGGTGTTTTTCATCAACAGCAACCAACTTAAAGTGGTCAAAACCGATGTAAGCTGGCTTGAACTCCAAAAATTACCCCGTATGATTGATGCTCGAGAACTGGAAGACTTAATTGAGGAAGCAAAAGAACCCAATGCACCCCAAGTGGAACTTCTATTTGAAGGGGCTTTTGAATCAGACCCCACTCCATTGCTTGTTCTGACTGATCGGAAAGGAGCTTTTGCAAATCTAATGATGGTCTATGGCGATCAAATTGTTGCTTATTCTGAAGGCAGCAATCTGAAAGCTGAATCCTATTGGGAAAAAGATCTATTAGAAACCGGTTACATCAAAAAAATCGTCGACAGATCCCACTATTATTGCCCTCTTGACAAGGTAGGAAAGAGCATTGCATTTTTACTAGAACTGGGATGGGACATCCAGGATCAAAATGGCAATCAAATCCTTCTTGAAACACAAAGAAACGTCACCTGCAAAGAATCCAAGGATAAAATCGAACTGATCGGCGAATTAAAATTCGGGACCTTCCAAGCTGATTTAAAAAATGTTTTCGGTGCCTTTAACAGACGAGAACAATTTATTGACCTGGGGAATGGAAAAACAGGTCTATTGAACGACCAGGATCCTCTTGCAGCCATAGCAGAGGAGATTGAGTCAATCAGCTCACATGCAACCGTTAATAAAAATAAGCTTGGCATCTTAGAGTGCATTGATAAGGATTGGGCACATCCGTTAAAAACAAATGAAATCTTTCTCCCTTCCTCGCTTTTCAAAGGATCGCTTCGCCCCTATCAACAGCAAGGCTTAAATTGGCTCATGCAATTGAATCGATCCCATTTACATGGGATCCTTGCAGATGAAATGGGACTTGGAAAAACCGTTCAGATCATTGCATTTCTTTCCCTTCAAGAGCCTAATGAAAAGCACTTGATCGTCGTACCTACATCTTTGTTATTTAACTGGGAAAGGGAACTGGAAAAATTCCTCCCCGCCATTCCCCTTTACCGTCACCATGGCCCTGATCGAAAGCAAGAACTCCCCCTCTCCGGTGTTGTCTTGACCTCCTACCACACCCTGCAGAATGACAAAGACCTATTTAAGGCTGAAAAATGGGATGCAATTGTTTTAGACGAGGCCCAAGTGGTAAAAAACCCCGACAGCCAGATTGCACGCACTTTATATGAACTGAAAAGCCGCTTTCGAATCGCGATGACAGGAACAGTGATTGAAAACCATTCTAAAGAGCTTTGGGCCCACTTTAACTTTTTGATGCCAGGGATGCTTGGCGATCGTATGCATTTTGAAAAACAACTTTCTATTGCAACTGTCGATAGCCGGTATGTCAGCAAAATCCGCAAAATGATCCAGCCATTTATTTTAAGGCGAAAAAAAGAAGAAGTCGTCAAAGATCTGCCCCCACTTGCTGAATACACTGTATTTGTAGAGATGCCGCACTCTCAAAGAACGCTTTATGATCAGTTTTTAGCCGCTACCAGACAAGGGGTAGTTAAAAAAATAAAATCGGAAGGTTCTGGCAAGCATCGAATGGAGATATTCGAGGCGTTACTACGCCTAAGACAGATCGCCTGCTGCCCGCTTCTTGTTTCAAGCCTTCTGCCCAATGCAGAAGAAGAATCTGGAAAATTGCAAGCTCTTATGATGGATCTTGAAGCCATCCGGGAAGAAGGTAAGAAAGCGCTAATTTTTAGCCAATTCGCCTCCATGCTACACCTGATAGCTAAAAAGCTGCAAGACCAAGGTACTCCTTATTGTTTATTGGAAGGGGAGACCAAAGACAGGGAAACTCAAGTCCAAAAATTTCAGGAAGACCCAAGCATCCCTTTTTTCCTTCTTACACTAAAAGCCGGCGGCGTCGGCCTGAATTTAACCGCGGCAGATTATGTTCTTTTGTATGATCCTTGGTGGCACGATGCGATCGACGCACAAGCAATAGCCCGGGCACACCGCATTGGACAAACTAAGCCAGTGATAGCTAAACGCTATATCACAATCGAAAGTATTGAAGAAAAAATGCTGACTCTAAAGAAGGCCAAGTCCACCTTATTTAACAACTTACTTGAGAATGATCCGATTGAATCATTCAGCGAACAAGATCTACTATTCCTTTTAGAATAAAAAAAGCCGGAAAAGTGGTATTCCTACAACCTTTCCGGCAAAGATGGGTTATTCTTCGTCTTCAAGATAGCCGTTATCTATGATTTCTTGTGCTGTGCTCTTAACAGTTAATAAACCCTCGGAGAAGCCAAGCATTCTCATCAAACGGTCTACATATTCGACTTCTGCGCTTAGTTGGTCATTAATGGACTCTAGTACCGCTATCTTCTTCAACAGTTGAGTCTTGGTCATGACTGCCCCCTTTTAAATTTCCTACTCCTCAAGAAGCGAGTTTCATGCCAAAATGGTTGTATATAATCTTTTTGAAAACTATGGTGAGTAGAAGGTAAAATAAACACTATAGGAGTTTACCCATGAGATTTACAGGAAGCATTGGAATGCTACTACTTGCGATCTATTTAATTTTAATCGGAATCATCACTTTAACAGGCGCTGCCATCCCTGCCATCGTGACAGGCATCTTAGCTCTTGTTGCTGGTATTTTCATCCTTATCGGAAGATAATTTCACCCTTTCCCTGGTCGATCTGCTCGATCAGGGCCTTTCCACTCTTTATTTTTTAATAAATATTAAAATCATATTAAGACAACGACACAATAATGTTTTAATACTGCTATAATAATGAATAAAAATAATTATTGGGAGTAAAATGAGTATTCCAGTCAAACCAAATAGTTTTGCAGAGATCTTTGCTAAAAACGACAGTGAAATTGATGAAAGCATAGCAAAAGGCTATCTTTGCCGCCGTGAAGTGACTGAAATTCTCGACCATGTGTCTAAAAAAAATGCACTCAAATTAGAATCTGACGGAAATGGCGGATTTATCTGGAAAGTCGGTAGTGCAACCATTGATCCTAATCAAAAAACCAATAAAACACCTTTTTGGATGAGACGGATCAGTCACTGGTTCAAGATGAGATGCTCGAGCAAATATCGCGAAAAATTTGAAGATAAAGTGGTCAAAGTTCATGAAGCCTACGAGACGTACCTTGCAAATAAAGCAAAGGCCGTTTCAGATGCGCAAGCCCAAGCAAATGCCGCTCAGCAAGCTTTAGCAGATGCGCAAACCCAGGCGCAGGCCTTACTTGATGCCCAGGCGCTGCAGCAGTTACAAGATAATATCGTAGATAAAGAGGCTGCAATCACACCTGTTCAAACAGAGCTTGATCAACTCAATCAGGAATTGCTCGCTCTCAATACAACCAAGACTAACCTTGAAAGAGATATTCAAACCACCACTTCAAAAATCGATGAACATACCACTAATCACACCGATCTGACATCCCTTGACACAAGGCTCAACAACTACTTACTGAAAGGAGCTTGGCTTGAAGAGGAAGATAAACCGGAAGTGAAAGAACTTGAAGAGCGCTTGTATGGAATGGGCAATTCTAATGATCAATTTAGAAGCCCGGAAAATAGAAGCGCTTACCTAAATAGAATCGCACAACAAAAAACGCTCGAGGAAACTGCAAAAGGTAATTTAGAGGCAGACCTAAGAACTTGTGAAGCGAGCATAGGGCAGAAAACAACTGACCGTGATCTCAAGCAAACAGAGTTTGATACACTTAATGATGAACTTGTTCAGCTACGTGCTCAACTCCCCTCTGACGATGAGTTAGTGGTCGATGTTCCTGATGATACTGTGATCGATAATGAACCCGTTACAGCTGAACCTAAGAAGCTCAATATCAAAGAAATCCTTGAAGGGGAAAGCGATATAGATCCAGTCAAGATGCGGGTAGCTCAAGACTTCGATAACAATCCTTTAAGAAATAAAAAGGCTTTATTCATTTCGATTGCCAATCAAGACGAGCTTTATACAAACACAATTGTTCCAGGACTAAAACTCATTACATCGGTACTGGCTCCAAATACCCAGAAAGCCGATGAGATGTTCAATAAATGGAAAAACGGCCTTGAAAATTGTGCATCCTTATGGAAAGCATCTGGTGCCGAAGATCAGGATATCGACAACTTGATCCCGATCGATGTTATTTTTGACAATGTCATGAAAATCAATGAGGGTTTAAGCTTTCTTGCTAAAACCAATTTGAACGCCGGTGAATTTTTTAATCACCTCAATACGTTAAAAATTCCTGAAAATATGAAGCTAACTTTTGCTGTAACAGATGAGAAAGCAGAGGAGATTTTGAACGCTTACCTTGAAAATCCCGCAGACACCAACTTAAAACCGCTCTTTAGTTATGCTGCAATCAAAAGCTGGCCGAAAGACTGTCAATTTTTCCTAGCCCTTTCCATGTTAAAGATCCGATTCGATAATGAAAAACTTGCTTCCACCAAAGAATTCCGCGATGAAAGACTTAACTCGATCGCAGAGGCTCAAAGCGTCGAGGAGCCAGTATGGCTTGGACCTATTTTAGGACTGGCAAGATCAAAGCTCGCCTTTAAAATAGGTTTAAGGAGTATCAACGGGTTACTTCCCGCTATTGACCCTGAAGCTTTGCGGCTAGCAGAATCCAAAGCAAATTTAATTGAAAGTTCAGCGGATAAAAAATTGACTGAAGAAGATGAAGCGAAGTTTGAAGCAGCCTTCACTTTTGCAAAAACAAAAAAAAGAATGGACTTTGATAAGGCCTATGTCAAATTTGCAACAGAGCTTAGAACAGAACTGATCAATGCTGTTGTTGCCAAACACAATATAGGCCAAGAAATTGATCTTTATAAAGTAGTCAATGCAGGTATAGATCTTAGAAGTCCGGCTGCAACCCTGCTGGAAAAACAAAAAAACTACATTAATGCCCTTGAGAAATTTGAAAGCACTGGCAAAAACAGCGATAAAGTGACCAAAGCAAGAAAAGAACTTGAAGAAGTTCAAGGACAGCTTGCAATTAATTCATTGCACTTCATTAAGTCACTTAGCCAATTTTTTGTTAACAATCCGACCTTTATAAAAGTCACACAAGCTCTGGATGATGACGTTATGGTCACGATGCGAACTCAAGAACCTATTAATCTTGAAACCACCCCTTTTATTCCATGGCTTCAAGATACGGTTCTTAAACCAATCAGTGAAGTGGTCTAAATGAGCGCACGGATTGACAAGCCTAAAAAATATGGCTTGGAATATAGCCTGCAAGAAGGTACCGACAAGATGGCCCGGCATTTAAAAAAGGGCTATCTTAAAAGACGGGATGTAACAGAACTTGTCGATCATATTCAAAAAGACAATCCAGTTACAGCTAAATGGGATGAAATGGGGAAAATCCAATGGCTGATTGGAGATACCCCTATTTCCCCTGATGTCACAACCAATAAAACGCCTTTCTGGCTACGCAGAATTGTGTATTTTTTTTCCTGGAATTCAAAAAAAAGAGTTGAAGGAGAAGGTTGAGATCATCACATCAGCCTATCTTGACCTTATCAAAAAAACAGCTGATGACCTCCACGCTGAAGAGGCCCATGTAATAGAGGAACAGCAAGCGGCTGAATTGGAACAAGATCGTCTTGAAAGGGAAGAAAAAGCCCTTAAAATGGAAGCTGCAGCAAATGAAATAAACACGCTTCAAACTGAACTGGCTGATTTGCAAGAAGAGATCTCTCATGCTGAAACAAAGCAGCAAACATCTTGTGTTAACCGAGATCGGCTGGGAAATTCCATCATTGAACTTTCTCTTGCACGAATGGAGCATCGAAATGCCCTCAATGATTTAGCAGAACTTGACCAAACGATCCAAAATAACTTTTTTGGTACTTGGACATTGACAGATGAGGAAAAATTCAGACTCGGAAAATTGGAGCATGACATATTTGGTGAGGTTCAAAATAAACTGAACGAAAAAGAGTATAGAACTTCCGGACAAGAGATCATCAATCAAAAAATCCAAGAAACCTCTGATGCAATCCAAGCAATTGGTGAGCAGCTATCGCAGTTACACGATGAAATTACAGAATTAACAGAAACCTGCAATTTACAAAAAGAAACTCTGTTGCAAAAAAAAGAAGCACTTGAAGAACTTATTACCGAATATAAAGACCAGGGGCTTCTACCTTCAGATGATGATGTCGACGTGTCTCTTCCAATTGAAGGGCCCTCTGCTGCCATTGAAGAACCAACACACAAACCCCTTGCCGAGCAATTGATAGACAAGCCTCTTGATTATGGCAGAATATTATATGCCCAACAAATCGAAAACAGTCCACTTTTCAATAACAAAGTCCTTTATGCTTCTATTTTTGAGAGAAATGATTTTTATAATAATGGGGTTTGTCCGGCGCTCAAGAGTGCCTGTCTTGTCTTAACTGCTAATCAAGCAGCTGCAGATGATCTTTTCACAAAATGGGACAACCAGATCAAGAACCTCGGAACTTTATGGAAAGAGTCCGGATCAATGGATCAGGCTATTGATACACTGTCTTTAAATAACCCTTTCAACCTGATTGAAAAGTTACATAAATTTAATCAACTTATTGCAACAATCAACTGCAAAGAATTGAAGCTTAATGACTTTATTCAAAACCTCAGCAATGCCTCCATCCCAAAAGACATCCAGTTAGATTTGCAAATGCCTCTTTCAGAAGCTCTTCTACTTTTAGAAAAATCAAGAAATGAAGAAACAGACCTGTCTCCTCTATTCTCAGACCCGACATTTAAAGCCTGGCCAAAAGAAGTTCAGTACCTGACTGCGATGTTAACGTTAAAATTTTACACCAATCTTAACTTGCTTGAAACAGATCCTGAATATCGAAGCCAAACGTTAGCAGTCTTAAGGCACACCGCATCTTTAACACCCCCTTCCTTTGCAACAGCTTTTGCCAATATAGCAGTGGGCAATTCCTGGATCTTTAATGCATCCATTAGTCTCATGGCAAAAACGATTATTCCTATGATCAAGCCAAAATCTGAAGAAGACGATCTTCAAATGCTTTCAAACTTCTATGTCCCGGATAGGGATAAGCTCCAGGATGCAATCGAGTTTTCCAAAACGTCAAAAAGAAAAAAATTTGATAAAGCGCGCCTGGAGCTTTTTTCTACAATGGTTGAAGATGTTGTGGAAGCCGTGATCGCCAAACATACAACTGACGATTCTAAAATTGGAAAAAAAGGGAAGGAATTCAATCTCCAAAAACTTATCCTTAACAGCTTAAAAAACTCTCAAACACTGAAAACTACTGCTACTGCCATGATCGAGTATTTAGAGGAACTTGAGAAACCGACTCCAGATCTGGAAGAACTCAAAAAGAAAAAAGCTATAGTGGAAGCCATGAAAGGAGCCTCCATTGGATGCTCACTAGAATTCTATAAATCCCTTAGCCAGATTGTTGCAAAAAGTGGGAACGTACAAATTCTCCTAAATAAAATAGATGAAAATGTACTGCCGGACGTGCTTGAACATCCGCTTGATCTTGAAGAAACCCCTGTGCATGAATGGCTTCAACACAGGATCTTTAAGCACTTATAGCATTTCAGCAGCCAGGGCAGCAAGTTCCGAACGCTCAGTTTTCTCAAGATACACGTTACCGTAGATCTTGTGGTCGCTAAACCTTCCCACAACATAAGTAAGGCCATTTGAGTCCTTATCCAAATAAGGATTATCGATCTGGCTTGGATCTCCAGCTAAAATAACCTTTGTACCCTCTCCTGCTCGGGAAATAATGGTTTTCACTTCATGCGGGGTTAGATTCTGAGCCTCATCGATGATCATAAAGATCTTCGGCAAGCTTCTCCCGCGGATGTAGGTAACAGCCTCCATTTCAATCTTTTTGCTATCCATCACCCAACGCATGGTTTCACTTGTCTCATGCCCGTTTGAATCACATAAAAACTCAAGGTTATCATAGATCGGCTGCATCCAGTTAAAAAGCTTCTCTTCTTTGGTACCTGGCAGATAACCGATATCTTTACCAAGAGGGATGACCGGGCGGCTGACCAGGATCCGGGAATATTGATTCTCATCAAAAACTTTTCGAAGTGCACAGGCCAAAGCAAGTAGAGTTTTTCCGGTACCGGCCTGACCAATCAACGTAACAAGCTTAATATCATCGCGTAGCAGCAGATCAACTGCGCATTTCTGTTCCACATTTCTAGGCTTGATCCCCCAAATAGCATTATTTTTAAGCAAAGGCTCTATTGTCTTATTAAATGCGTCATACTTGCCAACAGCAGATGAATGCTCTGGAGAGGTCATAATGAAATATTCGTTAGGCTTGGGTTCTTCGACCTGAATATTGATCTTGCCATCTTTATAAAACTGATCGATGTCATGCTTGGATGTTTCGATCTTGCGAATCCCGCGATAGATGGAATCATAGGCAAACTTTAAATTCTCATAGTCTTCAGCTTCTATGCCGATTGCTTCAGCTTTGATTCGAGCCGCAAAATCCTTTGAAACAAAAACAACATGCTGCCCTCTAGTCTGCAAAACGTAAGCAGTCAAAATAATCTTGTTGTCATTGATGCTTAATGAATAAGCAAAATCATGCTCTGGTTTTAGCTCAATTTCGATACGGACCGTGGGGCCATTCGGAAGTTTGATCCCGCTGTGTAAATCCCCCTCACCGATTTCGTGTAAATTATCCAGCATCCGAAAAACAGCGCGGGCATTACGACCAAGGTCACCTGGAATCCGTTTCATTTTATCTAATTCTTCAAGGACGGTAACAGGTACAATCACTTCATTGTGTCCAAACTTCACAAGTGCGTCGGGATCATGTAATAGAACATTCGTATCGATGACAAAAGTTTTCGTTTTCAAGTTTCATCCTTTGAGTAAGATTTACGGAATATTAAAATAAATTTAAAATTTGCCTCAAGGAGTATTCACGTTCCCGTAAACGACTGATCCATCTCGTTCCCATTCCCGTACGCGTTCCCGTACCCGATTTTCTTCTTTTCCCGTTTTTTTGCTAAAACTTAAGGGGAACGGAAAAAGGGAACGAGACAGAACAGTCGGATACGGGAACGCGTACGGGAACGGAAACGAAAAAACTTTAGCACTCAATCAACACATCTGCTAAATCTGATTGACAAATACCCTTTCTTCTCGTAACATTGTAATGAAACTCAAAATAAGAGGTGATGATGAACGTTAATGAAAAATTCCTCAGCTTTCCTCCATTCCTTTCCACTGCATGGATCCACGTAGAAGCCTTATCCATTAGCAGACAAGGAACCATTGCAGTTCATATGAATTCAGGCGCAACCATTTCACTCCCTGAAATGTCAGAGCCGGAAATGGAATTGGTTTTCAAAGCGCACGCAACCTTTCTTGAAAATCAAATTTTGAGTGAACCGGTATTTAAAAATAAAAAACTCCCGCCCACCATAAAAGAAAGACTGGAAAACGATTCCCCCTTCCGCATCTCCTTTGGATCACCGGAGGGACTCAACGGCGTTGCCATGCAGCACAATCCTGCACAAAAAAATGCACCTAACCTCCCGTTGGAAATGCTAGCCAAGATCACGGAAGTATCAAAGATCATGGCCCCAAACGACCCGGATCAAATCCCAAAAGCTGAACCCCACTGCAATTGTTACCATTGCCAAATCGCAAGAGCACTTAGCGGATCAATTGAAGAAACGCCTGAGGAAGAATTCGTCGCCCCTGAGGAACTAGAGTTCAATCAGTGGGAGATCACCGAGACCGGTGACAATCTTTTTAATGTGATGAACAAACTGGACACGCTTGAAAACTATAGCGTTCATTTAGGTCATCCTGTCGGATGCACCTGCGGCAAAGAAAACTGCGAACACATTCTGGCCGTATTAAAAAGCTAAAACAATTTATATACCGATCATGTTTCAAAAAATTGGGAATATGCTCGGTATATAAAATAAAGTAGACTTCCCTATAAAGTTTTGCTAAGATCTCGAAGTTTTAGAGGAGTATAAAATTATGCGCATATTACCGATCGCCCTTGGAGCCATTCTAGCTACATCCGCAGGCACATTCCCTTCCCTTTCTGCCAATGACACCAATTTACCGAAAATAACTGCGTCCAACTTTTCAAGCTTTACCGGGAAAATAGCGAAAGGAAAAGTGCGCATGCGCAATGCACCAAGCCTTGACGCCCCTATTATCCGGGAAATGACAAAAGGAGAACTTCTGATCGTTATCGGAGAATCTGATGATTTTTACGCGGTTCAGGCTCCAGCAGATGTCAAGGGCTATATATTTAGAACTTTTGTTCTCGACAATAAGATTGAAGGCAATCGGGTCAACGTCAGGATCTCGCCTAATACAGATGCTCCGGTTATCGCTCAGATGAACAGTGGCGACCCTGCAGAAGGAACGATCAGTCAAGCAAACAATAAGTGGCTTGAAATTTCACCTCCGGCATCAGCAAAATTTTATATCGCAAAAGAGTTCATTGAAAAAGTGGGCGACGAACACTTCCTAGCCAAAGTGGCTAAGAGAAGAGATGAAGTCAACCGCCTGCTTCAATCCAACTACGCTATCAGCCAGCAAGAAATGCAAAAATCCTTCCCTGAAGTAAAGATCGATCGGATTATTGCAAACTACGAACTGATCACTAAAGACTTTACAGATTTTCCTGAACAAGCAGGACGGGCAAAAGAGCTTCTCGAAGAATTAAGGGAAAATTACCTGCATAAGAAAATCTCCTACCTTGAAGCACTGGCTGCTACACGCCAGATCACTTCAACTGCAGGCCAAAATACGCCTTCTTATTTGGCTATGAAGGATGCGAGCCCTCTTGCTGAGACAAGCATCCGGGCAGCCTATTGGATGCCGCTTGAAGATTCACAGTTCCAGGAGTGGAGCCAAACGCATAGCGGAAATATAGATGACTTTTATCTCGATGAGTCAAGGAATGCGACCTCTTTAACAGGCATCATCACACCCTACACCCGTTCGATTAAGAACAAACCGGGTGATTACGTGATCACCAATAAAGCCACTAATCTGCCCATTGCTTTTATCTACAGCACAAAAGTCAATCTGCACGATTATGTAGGGAAAGAAGTTACATTGGAAGGTTCCACAAGACCTAACAACCACTTCGCCTATCCAGCCTACTTCGTTCTCTCCATCCAATAAATCAATTCACTTAAAATGCGTAGCGCTATACCAGCGCTACGCTCGAAGATTATAATAACTATTTCCATTACTTTGGCTTTTCTGGCTTTGCCGATCGTGCACGTATGCACGTGCACTAATGCGTGCTCGGCCCTTCGATGGGTTAACTACACACCTTCGGGCCTGCGCCGCATTTCAGCGGCCCCATAAAAGCCGCGGTGGCGGCTTTTCGCCGCATAATTATCTCGCAAGGAGACCTTGCTCATGAAAAGCAGCTTATAGCTGCTTTTCTTTGCCCGCTTTCAAAGCGGGCGGCTATGCAGCAAATGGAATTTGCTGCCCACGTTGCAAAACCACAAAACTTGAATAAAATAAATAACACTATTATATTAATAGTGTTTTTATCTTTTTAATAGTGAGTATATGGAAATTCGTGAATGGGCTTTGAGAATTCTATCCTCAGGCGCTTTGAGTGATAAACTTTATCAGCCGGAAATTCTGACCGACTTGAATCCGGGAGATCCCGTCATTTTCAAAGAACCGGCAAGAGATCACGAATTCCGCCTGCAAAAATTCAAAAAAGAAGAAAAACTTCCGCCTCTGCATGATTTAAAATACCGGGATCAAAAAATCACCTGCCTCCATCGATTTGCCGGCCATGAACTGCTTGCTGTCGAAATCATGGCATTTACACTTCTTGCCTTTCCAGATGCTCCTAAAAATTTTCGCAAGGGGCTAGCTCATACGCTTCAAGAAGAACAAGGACACGTCCAGCTCTATTCTAAAAGACTGGAGGAGTTAGGCGGGGCCTTTGGATCGTTACCTCTTTTCAGGCATTTTTGGGTCCAGACGCAGTTCATGCATTCTCCGTTGCACTACATCAGCACCATGCCTTTGACCCTTGAAATGGCAAACCTTGATTTTGCTCCGGTGTATGGAAAAGCCTTTCTCCAAGCTGGAGATGAAGCCTCTGCAGATCTGATGGCGACCATTTTAAATGATGAGATAGCGCATGTGCGTTTCGGCGTCCAATGGTTGAAACAATTAAAACCAAAAGACGAAAACGAATGGGATCTCTGGCGTGAAACGATCAGCACTATGCATATGACCCCAAGAAGAGCCAAAGGCTCGCATTTCAATATTGAATCAAGAAAAAAAGCCGGTGTTAGCGAGAGCTGGATTCAACAGCTTCAAGAATTTTCCTTGGCACCTTCTCGATCAAGCCAAGAGGCGGGTGTTCTTCTTCCGTCGTAACTTCAAGATCCTTAAATTTTCTTGCTGAGACCATGACCCGTGACTCAAAAGACCCCATCGCTTTATTGTAACCTTCAACAGCACCCTCAAGCCCTTTTCTTACTCCATCAAAGTGTTCAGACATTTTCACAAGACGTCCATACAGCTCATGACCCAGATGGAAGATGCTCTTCGCATTTTCCGCAAGCGCTTCCTGTCGCCAGCCATAGGCAACAGATCTTAATAGGGCAATCAAAGTCGTTGGGGTAGCAAGGATCACTTTTTGCTCCACCCCAAGCTCAATCAAAGAGGGATCCTGTTCTAAAGCAGCACTGAAAAATGTTTCTCCCGGAATGAACAGGATGACAAATTCAGGTGCTGGAGAAAACTGCTCCCAATACCCTTTAGCAGACAACTGCGTGACATGGGTACGCACATGGCGCGCGTGCGTTTTAAGACATTCGATTCGAGCTGTTTCATCTTGAGCTTCCAACGCCTCTAAGTAAGCATTAATAGGCGTTTTGGCATCTACTACAATCCTTCTGTCATTCGGCAAACGGACAACAAGGTCCGGACGGAGCCGCTTCTGATCACCGGAATTAGAAGATTGTTCAATAAAATCACAGTAAGCTACCATTCCAGCAAGTTCCACAACGCGCTTTAATTGCATTTCACCCCATCTCCCTCTCACCTGGGGAGCCCTCAAGGCTTTAGACAAATTTGCCGTCTCTTGGTGCAATTCCTTGCATGCATGCCCCATCCCTTTTAGCTGATCCACGAGAGTCAAGTGCGACGCATGATAGCCCTTATCTAATTCAGCTATTTTTTTATCGACATTCAAAAGAGAATCTTTGATAGGGTTTACAAGTTCATCAAAAGCTTTATGTCTGAGTAATAGCTC